>CAVCRL010000007.1:0-37380 GCA_963604455.1 Lachnospiraceae bacterium
TCTATGCGCTGAGTCTCCCGAACGTGCCTGTCAAGAAGGCCAGCGGCAGCAGCTTTATGGAAGCCACCGGCCTCAAGGCGTTCTCCTTGTTCAAAGACAGGCAGATGGCCGTGTTCTTCATATTCTCGATGCTCCTCGGCGCGTCTCTACAGATCACCAACGGTTACGCCAACTCGTTCATCTCATCCTTCGCCGGAAGTCCTGAATATGCCGACGCCTGGGGCGCGCGCAACGCCAACGCCTTGATCTCGCTCAGCCAGATGTCCGAGACCCTGTGCATCCTCCTTATACCGTTCTTTATGAAGAAGTTCGGAATCAAGAAGGTTATGCTCATCGCTATGTTCGCCTGGGTCCTCAGATTCGGATTCTTCGGAATCGGCAACCCTGGCTCGGGTGTATGGCTGTTCATCCTTTCCTGCCTTGTGTACGGCGTGGCGTTCGACTTCTTCAACATCTCAGGATCGCTTTACGTCAACCGTAAGACCACAAAGGACATCCGTTCCAGCGCCCAGGGACTGTTTATGCTTATGACAAACGGTCTCGGAGCCTCAATCGGAACCTGGGCCGCCGGCAAGGTCGTGAACCACTACGTTTACAACGCCGCCCAGCCTGACTGGGCCACAGCCTGGTACGTGTTCGCCGGTTACGCTCTTCTTGTCGGCATCCTGTTCATATTCCTGTTCAAGGATCCCGGCAAGGATGAGGAGTGCGCTGAAGAGGCCTAAAGTTTCTTCACCGGCGGGCCGGTCTCGACCTTTGAGAGCCCGAACAGACGGCTTTCCGACAAATAATATTTAATATCGTAGCAACGATATTCATTGTGATTCCTGACCTTGTGGTACGATGTGACGCAGTCAAACCTGTAGCCCATCTGAGCAAGGTCAGGAATATTCATTGATGTGACACCCTTCTCCAGCAGGGACATCAGAATCCCGTGATTGCGGTCCAGCGCCCCGATGGTTCTCAGCCGCAGCCCCTTCAGATGGCCGCTGTTGACATAGTGGTACCGACTTTTGCAAGTGACGCAGCAAAACTTCATATCGCTGCGCCCGTAAGGAAGAACATCCCCGCATTCCAGACATCTCCCCCTCTGATCATCTTCCTTGTAAATCATACTACGAGTCTTAACAAGACTGACACTCCGTACCGGCGAGTCATTAACCTTCAACGGAGGCAGCCATTCTACACCTCCGGCAAATATGCGAGGCTTTTGCGAGAAAAGAAAGCGTTGATAAGAAACTTCATCAATATTTTTCTGTTTCTTATCATTTTGACGGCCGGCAATGATTTCTTTGGGATGGCAAAATATTCCCGCACCGCCACAAATAAAAATTTATCGACATAAAAAACACATCATTTTCACTGAATAAATTCTTTGGAAACGCGGTGCGGGAATGAATATGACTGCGATTTGATAATATTCAGAAAAATCTCTCCGCTAATTCTTTAAGGCCTGGGGCACGTGCGATATACAGCCGTAACTTTGCGTCAGACAAAATTTCAAAACAACTTGAATTATGGAACAGTTGAACAGACTTGAAATCCGGGGGAATGTCGGCAATGTCAACATTCTCAAGGTCGGGGAGACGCGGGTGGCGCATTTCTCCGTAGCGACGAATTTCGCCTATAAGGGAAGGAACGGGGAACCGGTCATCGAGACGACTTGGCACAATGTGACAGCCTGGGAGGGAGTCAAGGGTATCTCCTCGCTGGATGCAATCCAGAAAGGCTTCCCCGTCTATGTTGTAGGCAGGCTTCGTTCCCAGAAGTACACATCGGGTGACGGCATAGAAAGGACGAGTCTGGAGGTTATCGCCAACTCTGTCGAAAGCGTCGATGAGAACATCTCCGCCCAGTATATGAAGTAGGTTCATTCACTCTAAGCTTTCCCGATGACCGTATGTGGGGACGGAACGAAGGGTGGATGGTCATCGGGATTTTTGCCTTACTTGAAATAGTGCTTCAAGTAGGTATTTCGTACACGATTCTACTATCAAATAAAGACTTATTACGTGTCAAATAAATTATTTTTTCAACAAATTGCAGAAAAATATTTGGAGATAACAAAATAATGTGTACCTTTGCGTACACTTTCTGTCTAGCAGGCAAAGGCTGATCGGACGCTAAAGCGGAATTCCTTGGATTCAAGGCCGCGAGGCAGCAGAAATGCCAGATGCGAAGAACGCATCTCCATCAGAACCCCTTACCGCAAGCGGAAAGTTATTTTTTTTATAGTGAGCCGGCAATTGCCCGGCAACCGTTTTCTTCCCCTGATTCCTAAGTTTGTCGTTGCCCGCAATCGTCTGGACATTGGTACGATACATAGGAATATTGTCAGCCGGTGTATGATTCCAAATGGTAAAAGTGCATATCTTTCCCTAAAAATAAGTAAATTTGCGCTTATGGAGATGAATTCAGCAAGACCGACTATATTCCTATACACAGACGGAGCTTCGAGCGGCAATCCCGGGCCGGGCGGCTATGGGGTTGTGCTTAAGTGCGCCGGGCACGAGAAGGAGATGAGCGGGGGATTTATCCGCACCACCAACAACCGGATGGAGCTTCTGGCCGTGATAAAGGGGTTGGAGGCCATCAAGTGGAGCAACGCCAATGTCGAAGTCTATAGCGATTCGTCGTACGTCGTCAAGGCCGTGAATGAGGGATGGCTTCAGAATTGGGAGCGGAAAGGATGGAAGAAAGTCAAGAATCCGGACCTTTGGATGCGTTTTTTGAATGTCTATAGGATGCACCGCGTCGCCTTCCATTGGCTTAAGGGGCATAACGGACATCCGGAGAACGAGCGCTGCGACAGGCTTGCGGTGGCCGCCGGAGCCGGTGCCGTCGCTGCCGGGAAGACGCTCCCCGTTGACGAAGGCTACGAACTTAGTGTGAAGACAGGTGGCAATCTGCTTGATTTTGATTAAATTTGTGACTGAATATGTAAGTGTCGGCTGACAAAGGTGTCATCCGGCCCTGACTGCTTAATATAAGACAATATGGAAAGAAATAGTAAAAGGCCGATTGTCGGCATCACACAGGGTGACGGCAATGGAATCGGATATGAGGTGATAATCAAGTCTTTGGCTGACGCGAGGATTCTTGAGTCGTTCACTCCGGTGATCTACGGATCGTCAAAGATCTTCGGATTCTACCGCAAGCTCATCCACAATCTTGACCAGATGGACACGTATGTGATCCAGAGCGCGAAAGACGCAAAGCCGAAGAAGATCAACATCGTCAACTGCTTGCCGGACAATGTGTTCGTTGAGCCGGGACAATCCACCCCGGAGTCGGCCAAATCAGCCATCAAGTCGTTGGAATGCGCCGTTCAGGACATCAAGGCGGGAGACATCGATGTGCTTGTGACGGCTCCGATCAACAAGAAGGCTATGGTGGCCGAAGGCTTCGGCAACACCGGACACACTGAATATCTCCAAAAGGAGTTCGGAGTGGACGACGTGCTGATGTTTATGGTCTCTGACCAGCTCAGGATCAGTGTTGTGACCGGACATATTCCTTTAAAGGATGTGCCGGCTTCGATCACGCAGGAGAAGATCGTGAACAAGCTGAGGCTGATGACCGCTTCGTTGAAGAGGGATTTCGGCATCGTGGAGCCGAAGATCGCCGTGCTTGGACTGAATCCGCACTGCGGTGACGGTGGCCTTCTTGGAGATGAGGAGGAGACCATCATCCTTCCAGCTGTCAAGGCCGCCAACGCCGAGGGGCTTCTGGCGTTCGGACCATATTCACCGGACGGGTTCTTCGGTCTTGGGCATTACGCCAAATTCGACGCTACCCTTGCGATGTACCACGATCAGGGGCTTGCTCCGTTCAAGGCTCTCGCTTTTGAGGACGGTGTGAACTTCACGGCCGGGTTGCCGATTGTCAGGACTTCTCCAGACCACGGCACCGCTTACGAGATGGCTGGGCGTGACGAGGCTGATCCGCAGTCGATGATGTCCTCGATCTACACTGCCATCGACATCTTCCGCAGACGCGCGGCCTATGACACCCTCCACGCCGGGAAAATGCAGAAACCTCAGGAATAGCCCCCACCGGTCACTAAGCCTGCCGAAGTGCCCCTAAATACCCCAAATTGGACACGAAACCTGTCGAAGTGACGCAACACCAACCCGGTCACTGAGCTTGCCGAAGTGACCCTAAACCTCAGGATTATGAAATATGACCGCTCAATCCTAATCACCGGCGGCGCCGGCTTCATAGGCAGCCACGTAGTACGGCTGTTTGTCAATAAATATCCTGAATATCACGTCATTAACCTTGACAAGTTGACATACGCCGGCAACCTTGCCAACCTTAAGGACATAGAAGGCCGGCCGAACTACACCTTCGTCAAGGCCGACATCTGCGACTATGACACCATCCGTAAGGTCATCTCCGAATATTCAGTTGACGGAATCATCCATCTGGCCGCTGAAAGCCACGTGGACCGTTCGATAACGGATCCTTTCATATTCGCAAAGACAAATGTCCTTGGCACCCTGACTTTGCTTCAGGCAGCCCGAGAGTTTTGGGAGCCGCAGGGTTGGGAAGGAAAGAGATTCTATCATATTTCGACTGACGAGGTCTATGGAGCTTTGGAGCTGACAAGGCCGGAAGGTGATCCGGATGGCAATGAATGCGGTGGCGGCCCATTCGGTGAGAGGTTCTTCACGGAGGACTGCAAGTATCAGCCGCATAGTCCGTATTCCGCCT
Source organism: Lachnospiraceae bacterium (assembly GCA_963604455.1). Classification (GTDB taxonomy): domain Bacteria; phylum Bacteroidota; class Bacteroidia; order Bacteroidales; family UBA932; genus Cryptobacteroides. The sequence goes on from CAVCRL010000007.1 coordinate 4,717, forward strand.
CCAAGGCTTCGAGTGACCATTTCGTGAGGGCCTATCACGACACTTACGGGATGCCGACGATAGTCACAAACTGTTCCAACAATTACGGTCCATACCAGTTCCCGGAGAAGTTGATTCCTTTGTTCATCAACAACATCCGGCAGCATCGGCCGCTTCCTGTCTATGGGAAGGGAGAGAATGTCAGGGACTGGCTGTATGTTGAGGATCACGCCCGGGCGATAGACCTGATTTTCCATAAGGGGAAGACTGCGGACACCTACAACATCGGCGGCTTCAACGAATGGAAGAACATTGACCTGATCAAGGTTCTTATCCGTACCGTTGACCGTTTGCTCGGGCGGCCGGAAGGTTCTGATGATGATCTCATCACCTATGTCACGGACCGGAAGGGACACGACCTTCGCTATGCCATAGATTCCTCAAAGCTGAAGAATGAGCTTGGTTGGGAGCCGAGCCTTCAGTTCGCGGAGGGAATCGAGAAGACTGTCCGCTGGTACCTTGACAATGGGGCGTGGCTGGACAATGTCACCAGCGGAGAGTATCGCCGCTATTACGAGGATATGTACAAAAACAGGTAGAGACTATCGTCGCTTTGATTTAGGGTACTATATAATAGGAGTTGACTAACTTTTGTTTTATGGCCTTGAAATTTAAATAATTGTAGTCTGTCGACATTTCTGTGCAACGATTAGTATGTCAAGGGATAAATTTCCATCCGGGCAATATAATAGCCTAACAGGCAGGGTATGACAGAAGATTCCGGGCTTATGCATCGGGTGTAAAAAGTGGCTTTCCTCACCCGACTCCAATTAAGGATGTCTCTCCGGGTGTCTAACCACTCCTTTTTCACCCGGAACAATAGCCACTAGGATATGAATCGACAATGCCATATGCCAAGGTTGCTGAACGTGAATCAGAAATGTCACCTACTATTCGGCCACAGTTCCCTTCCACTGGCCCGAAACTGATGTCTTGTCCTTATTGGTACACCAGAAACGCGTTTCCTGTACCAACTGCATCTTTTAGTCCATTTGGTACACCGGAAGTACGCTTCCTGTACCAATGGTGCGCCTCAATATATTCGGTGCATTCAAAGGTCTCCTCACGTACATTTTCCTGTCCAAAAACAATAGGAGACCGGACTTCCAGGTGCGAGAAACAATACGCACCTGAAGCAGCATTAGCTTGATAGCCAGCGAATTGCTCTTCCAGGTGTGAATATATTTGCACACCTGAGAGTCGGTGCCCACGGTACAGAGCACTATATTGTGTTTATACTGGCTTCATATCGCACTCAAGGCGGGGTCGTGTGCCGCCATATTCACAATGTGCCGGCGGCACCAACTTGTAGATAATCGCTCAGCGTCCGCCTGCATACTATGTTAGTCAACCGTTATAGGGTTACCCAATGATAATGCCACACAAATAAACCTTAATGGCGGCAAATCAGGATCTCGGCGGCGAGCTGGGACGGTGTGTCAACGATGGCGGACGGGGAGTAGGCGGCGAGTTCGTCACGGCCTCGGAAGCCCCAGGAGACACCTATCGTGCGGACCGCGGCGTTGGAGCCGGTCTGCATATCGACATTCGAGTCACCGATGTACACTGTCTCGGCCTTCGTTATGGAAGGGACTTCCGCCAGGACCTGGTCCACTATCGCAGGATCGGGCTTGATCGGCTGGCCTTCACGCTGGCCGAGAATCTTCACGAAGTCATATTCCCCGAAAAAGTGTCTGACGAGCTTTTCCGCCCCGTCCTGGTACTTGTTGGAGGCGACAGCGAGGCGCACTCCCCTTCCGGTTATATTCCTCAACATTTCAGGAATGCCGTCGTATGGGCGGGTGTAGTCGCACTTGTGCTCATCGTAGTACGGGATGAAATATGAGGCCATCTTCTGGACATTGTCCTCGGTGGCATATTCAGAAGGCATCGCGGCGCGGAAGAGGTTGTAGATTCCACGGCCGACCATCTGGTAATAGGCGTTTATCGGGTGCGTCGGGAAACCCAACATCCGCAGCGCGTAATTTGTGGCGTCACCAAGGTCCTCGACGGTGTTGAGAAGCGTGCCGTCAAGGTCGAATATCGCAAGTTTTGTCATATTACTCAGCATTCTCGAAGCCGGAATATTCAGCCTTGTCCTCGTAAGGGACACCGGTCTTCATCCACGCCGGCATCGGCGCACCCTTAAGGTAATGATCGAAGAACTGTTGCAGCCTGACTGACAGGTCCTTGCAGTTGCGTCTTTCGACAAGGTTATGGGCCTCCTTGTTGTACTGAAGCAGCCAGGCCGGCTTGTCAAGCCTGCGCAGATCAGAGAAGAACTCGATGCCCTGGTACCACGGAACGGCACCGTCAGCGTCGTTGTGCATAATGAGCACAGGGGTCTGCACCTTGTCGACGTGGAACACAGGAGAGTTCTCGATGTAGAGCTCAAGAGCGCCAGGCTCCCACATACTCTTGCCGATCCTGCTCTGTCCGTGCTCGTACTGGCCGGCGCGGGTGATGCCAGATCCCCAACGTATTCCGCCATAGGCCGATGTCATATTCCCGACAGGAGCTCCGGACCCGGCGGCGGCGAACATATTCGTGCGGGTGATGAGCCAAGCGGTCTGGTAGCCGCCCCAGCTCTGTCCCTGGATCGCCATCCTGCTCTTGTCAGCGATCGGATACTTCTCGCAAAGGGCCTCGGCGCCGGCGCAGATGCAGTTGTAGGCGCTCTCGCCAGGATGGCCGACCTTATAGACGATGTCCGGGACGAACACTATGTACCCCCTTGAGGTGTAGAACGGAATATTCACGATCGAGCGTGAAGGGGCCGGTGTCCAGAACGAATAGAGGTTGTTGGCGTTCTTCTCGTAGAAGTAGATCATCACCGGAAGCTTCTCCCCTTCCTTCACTCCGTCCGGAACGAAGACAAGACCCTTGAGAGGTGTACCGTCGTAGGCGTTCCAACGGAAAAGCTCGGCGCGGCCCCAACGGTAGTCCGCCATCAGAGGGTTGATTGCAGAGACCTTTGTGGATGTCTTGAAATTGTCATCAGTATAATAAAGGTCATAGCAGTTGCGGAAGTTGCCCTTCTGGAAGAATATCCTGTCCGAGTCCTTGGTTCCGGCTATGGACCTGAAAGTGACCGTGTCCGTGAAATATTCAAGAGTCTTGGAAGGCTTGGCAAGGTTGACCCTTCCGAATCCGTTCTCCTGGCTTTCCTCGTTGAACACGCTGAGATAGACGGTCTGTTTAGGGTCAAGCGGTTTGGCGAGTCCGCAGCGGCGCTCGTTAGGCTTCCTGGTGTCCGGCTTCGGATCCATAATCTTGAAGCGGTTGTGAGTCTGGCGGCCCACTCCCCTGGTAAGGTTGACGGCCGATGAGCCGTCCGGAGCGAACTTCCAGATGTCGTAGCGGTCGATGATCAGAACGGCATCCTCGTCCTTGAACCACTTCGGAGAGAATTCGTGCGCCGGAGCTGCGGTCGGATGATCGTCCTCCTCATCGTAGAACGGAACTCCGGTCCGGGCGGTAAGGTTGACCTTCTCTCCGGTCCGGGTGTTGTAGGTGAACCAGTTCATCTCATCGTTGTCGAACCAGACAAGGTACTTACCGCTTGGGGAGATGTCGAAACGTCCGACATTAAGTCCCTCCGCAACAACCTTTCTGGAGCCGTCCTTCACATTCACGAGGGTGAAATCGTAACGGTTGTTATAGTCCCAGACAGAGGTGCGGGCATATTTTTCATTATCAGCGGAAAGCACCCACTCGGAGAGTCCTCCGTCCATCAGGCGGATGCTCGCGAAATACGATGTCGTCAGCGGAACGATCTTTCCCGGCTCCGCGAGATCAATTGTCGCTGAATATGTTTTCTTCAGCTTCTTGTTGACATTCAGCCTCTGCTGCGGAGGAGTATAGACGGCATCCCAGTTCCAGATGTCCAGCTGGGCGGTCTCGAAGTCCACGATCGTGGTGTCCTTCGGAGGACGGATGGCACCGATCCCAAGGAAAAGACGTTTCCCGTCAGGAGTGAAGTAAAGCTCGGTGTTCTCGTTGAGAGTCCAGCCAGGAGTCCCTTCAACCTTCGTTCCCTCGGCGATGATCTCTTTTGTTGAATATGCCCATCTGCCGTCCTTGCTGATGACGGTCGTGCTGTCCGCGGCCACAGGAGCGGCCTTCTTTCCGGTCTTCAAAGCCTTGATGCTTGTCTGATAGAGAGCCTGACATTTGTTGCGGTTCTTGCTCTTGTCCTTGGATCCGAGGAAAACCAGCTGGTCCTCAGCATCGTTAAGGGTCAGGCGACTGTAGGACTCGGCCCCTTTGGCCAGAGTGTCAAGACAAGCGGGAGCGTGCGCGATCATCACAGCCGTGGCGGAAAGCGAATCCTTCTTGTCCTTCTTCGAGGTCATCAGAAGCACGGTGCCGTCCTGGTTGAACGAATAGGCATCGATGTACTGGAGAGTGTCCTTTCTGTCAGTCGCAGGGTTAAGGATGATGAGTCCGGACTTGTCAGTGCCTTTCTTGTCGGAAGTGTCCTTGTAGTGCTTCCAGGTGGACTTGTAGGCGATATATGGCTTGGAAACCGAGCCAGTGGTGTAGGAATCCACACGGCCATATTTCCTGACAGTCATCGTCGCAAGATCGACTACCGCAAGGGTGTCCTTCGTCATATTCTCCGCCTTCTTCTTGTCAATCTTTTCCTGACGTGTCTTGGCGAACTGAGGCTTGATGCGGAGGTAAAGCCACTTGCCCTTAGGGTCAAGGGACGGCTGCGATCCACGAGGTATGCTGATCTCACGGCATTCCGGCTTGCCTTTCCGCCCCGGGGTCATATTCCTTACATAGAGGGTTCCGTCCCCTTCCTGCGGGTTGACGCTCCAGACCAGAATGTTGCCGTCATCACTTTTATGGATGTCCGACACACTCTGCCACGAATCATAGACACTATGGTCCATCTCTTTCTTTTGGGCCGACACCTCTGTCACTCCTGACAGGAGGGCGGCGATCGCCAGCAATGGCAACGGTTTGAAATTCATAATATTCTTAAATTTGTTTTTACTTGTTGGATTCCTTGTCTTTCCGGCGGATCCTCTCGTAGTAACCGTGGCGCGCCGGATTCTCCGGGAACCACCCCTTCAACACACGCTTTTCCTGCTCAAACACCTCCAGAATGCCCCAGAAGCAGGAAAACGCCGCGGCGCCAAGAATCGTCGAAAGCGTATCGCCCTTTATGAATATGGACGCGGAGGCGAAAGCCAGTCCTACGAGCAGCAGCAGCCACCAGCTGCCCTTGCCCCAATGATATTCCATCTTGATGACAATAGGATGACATATTCCTATTATAAGAAAAGTCGCCGCGCCGACGATGATTCCAGTGAAGTTCATACATATAAATTTTGAAGACAAAAGTACGGAAAAATATTGGTTTATCGTGAAAAGGAGCCCGGCGTGGGGCGACAATAACACATATTGGTATGATTTAAGGATATTCACAGAGTGTCTTTACCTACATATTGGTATTGCGGCGGACTCTCGATCGCCGTACCTTTGCATCCGGATAGTGATTATCGTCACAAAACAAGAATCTTTTAAGCCAAATGAAATGAAACAGCCTGATGTCGTGAGATATCAGGCTGTTCCATTTTCCAGACTCCGCTTCCACGTGATCGCTTATAATCCGCAACCGAACGCAGAGCGAATAACTATCGCATAAATATTCAACAGAGGGCTTTCATATGCGTTCATAAAAATTCTTTCGAATATTTCCTCACTAAAAAGAGATAATAATGAAATATTATGCGTACATTTGAGTCAGGCTTAAAAGCGGAAATATAACAAAATGAAAGTAGTGTCTATCATCAGATTTGCAATCAGGCAGAAAAACTTCAGACACTCTTTCAGAACGTCAGGGTTAAACCGTTTTTCAGCGTCTGAATATCACAAACATTTTAAAATAGGTACAATGAGAAAACTGCTTGTATTGCTTGCGCTCCCGTTGTTGGTCCTTTCGGCCTGCAGCGAGACGACAAAGGAGGAGATCGCTGATGTCCTCATCATTTCTCAGGACAATGTAGCCTTCCCTATGGAGGGCGGGCAGGCCACGATTTCTGTGGCCTGCCCGTCACAGTGGAGCTCCACTGTGTCCGACCCGTCCTGGATCACCGCCACCGATGGCGACGGCATTGTGACGATCACTGTCACTGCCAACGAGACCGGCGACTCAAGAAAAGCTTCGGTAACCCTCGAATCAGCCACAGGGACAAAGGAGATCAAGGTTTCCCAGTCTTGGGCCGGTGGAACCTTGTCACTGACTATCAACGGTCCTGAGAGTATGGAGCTGGACTCCGAAGGGGAATGTTTCGCGTTCTCGGTCGAAGCCAACACTGACTGGAAAGCGGCAACGGACGCTTCCTGGCTTACTCTGAAAGTAAACGGAGCGGTCGTGAATGTTGACGCGAGCGCCAACGCAGGAGAGCATCGCGAGGCGACAATAACCGTTTCAGCGTCATCAGCGGACAAGACCGAAAGCAGGACCATCAAGGTCTCACAGATCTCCCGTAATGAAAACGCCTATTATAATATGCTGGGCTACTACGGCCTCTATGCCGAGCGCTGGTACTACAATTCCAACACATTGGAGTACCCGGGAACCGGCACACACTGCACGGTCGAGCAGAAAGAGTACGGCAAGAGCTTCATTATCAAAGACCTGTTCGTTGACGGGACCGAGGTCGGGGCGACCTATGATCCTGAGACAAAACAGATGGTCATCGTCCTTGGAGGACTGTGCCTCTCTGTCGCCGGCCAAAGCGCCACACGCTATTACTATATGGTCCAGACAAATATGACGGCAAGGAATTTCACCTCCGGTGTCATCTACGGCACTGTCGGCACAGGCTACAGCGACGAGGCCAAGACCGACCGCCCCGCCATCAGGCTCAGCGGTTTCGACCCAGCCTACGGTTCCCTCGGACTTATAGGACGGGATGTTCCTGGCAGCAATGGCTACGCGATGTTCAGCGATGTCTATTATGCCGGCGGAGAGATGTACCTTGTCAAAGCTGACAAGGAAAATGAATAATAATCAGAAGATTTCAGAGGTATGAATATGAAAAAGATAATATTCACAGCATTGTTGATGGCTTCGTTCTGCGCCTGCACCAAGGAGACCATCAACTACCAGAATCCGACACCCGGGGAAAACGGGACAGGGGCCAACACCACTTTGGCGGTGACCTCAAGAAACACTCTCTTTTCCTCAGAAGATGACGTGAACGGCAGCATCGCCTTCAAAAGCCTCGGCGGAAAAGTCGTGCTGGATGTCAACACGAACGCCAAATGGGAATATGAGATCTCAGGAGACTCTTTCGTAAAGGCCGAAAAAGACGAGGAGGCTGACAGGCTTGTCCTGACCTGCGAACAGAACAAGATTGAAAAGAAGCTCTCCGCCACAGTCACAATCAAGGCTGGAGACAAGACAGCGACCGTCACTGCCACCCAGAATCCTTTCGGAACAGTGGAGATCGTCGCTTCCGAGAACAATTTCCACCTTGCGGCCAAAGGCGAGCTCACCGCTTCGTTCGAGGTGACCTCAACCGACCCGGACTGGACTTTCGAGACATCCGCCTGCGAATGGATGCTGGTGAAGAAAGACGGTCACACCGTGAACATCAGCGTTTACCCGAACGAGGCATATTCAGACAGGGAAGTGAAGTTCATCCTCAAGGCCGGCGGCAGCGACAATCCTGTGACCGAGACCATCGATGTGCTTCAGGACAGGTCGGCACTCATCGAGCCTTCAGTCTCGACTGTACCTGTCACCCCGTTCTCCAACGACGCGAAGGAAGTGGAGGTAAAGGCGAACTTCGATTGGGAATATTCCATCTCGGGCAACGAAAGCGGATGGCTGACGATTGTACGGACAGAGAACGGCTTCAAACTCGTCCCTACTGTCAATTCCGGAGCCGAGACCAGAACCGTGAAGATCACGGTGACAACCGGAGACGGAAAAGAGAATGTCGACTCAAAGGAAATCACTGTCTCACAGCCTGGTATCGACAAGGACGCTCTGATCCTCGGAGTCCACGTGAAAGAAGGTGCGATCGCTCCTGCCAAACTGCCGGTCAAGGGTGTCTCCGAAGTCACGGTTGACTGGGGTGACGGCAGTGATGCCCAACAGTTCACAACAGACAATCCTACCCACGAATATGCCGACACCGGTTACTTCGTGGTCTCAGTGAAAGGCCAGGCTACAGGCCTGAGCACAAGCAGCCTTTCATACGAGCAGAAATACCAGATAGAGAATGTCTATAACTGGGGCAAGCTCGGACTCACTTCTATGGACAACGCTTTCGATGGCTGCATCTACCTCGCGAATGTTCCTACCGACGACACAGGAGCGTTCTCCAAAGTGACATCTTTCAAGTACGCTTTCCAACGCTGCGAAAAATTCACGGAAATCCCGGAAGGCTTGCTGGCCAATGCCGGAGAGCTTCTCACCGTGGAGTCGATCTTCCAGTACTGCTATAACATCAAGTCTATCCCGGCTAAGATCTTCGCTGACAACCCGAAACTGCAATCAGTGAAGGCAGCGTTCTATCTGTGCCGAGTAGTCAAGTCCGTTGACAAGGATCTTTTCGCGAACAATCCCGAGATCACCAATGCGGAGATGGTGTTCTCGAATATGTACAAACTGAGTTCAATCGATGAGGACATCTTCGCAAACAACGCAAAGATCACGACTTTTAATGCAGTGTTCGCACAGGACAGTTCACTCACATCAATCCCTGCGGGGATATTCAGGAACCAGCCGGAATGTACCACGTTCAGAATGGCGTTCATCGACACCGGTATAAGTGAGGTTCCCGCCAATCTGTTCGCCAACAATCATAAATGCACCAATTTCCAACAGACTTTCAGCAGGTCAAAAATCAAGACCATCTCCTCGAACGTATTCAAGGGATGCTCCAAGGTGACGACATTTATGTCCTGCTTCAATGGTTGCGAGGAACTTGAAGTCGTGCCTTCCGACCTGTTCACAAGCTCCGGGGCACAGGCCACAGTGACCAAAAACGGTATGAATATGGTGTTCCAAGGCTGCGCTTCACTCACTGAGGTGCCGGAAGGACTGTTCGACGGATTCACAACCATCAACCAGTTCACCAGCGTGTTCAACGGCTGCAAGTCTCTGAAGAAGATTCCTTCGGGACTGTTCAAGGATCTGTCGTCGGTGACAACATTCTCACAGGTTTTCAAGGACTGCGTCTCACTTGAAGGTGTCCCGGAAGGCGTTTTCACAGGCCTTTCCAAAGTGACATCGCTGGCAAGCGTCTTTGAGGGATGCACCGGGATCACGGAAGTGGGTGACAAGATTCTTGACGGCTGCTCTGCCTGCACAAACATCTCCAGCCTGTTCAAGAACTGCACAAACCTTGCAAAGATCTCTGAGAACGCCTTTGCCGGAGCCACCAAGGTGACAAGCATCGCCAGTTTGTTCTACGGCTGCACAAGCCTCAAGAGCGTCCCAGAGGGGATCTTCGCTCCTCTGACAGGAGTGAAGACAACAAACGAGATCTTCGCCTCTTCCGGAATAGAGTCTGTCCCTGCCGGTCTGTTCGCCAAGAACACATTGGCCACGACTTTCCTGAATGTATTCAGCAACTGTACATCATTGACATCTCTCCCAGACGGGTTGTTCACGGCTAACAGCAAGGTTTCTACCTACGAGACAGCGTTCCTGAACTGCACATCGCTTTCCAAAGTCGGTAACATCTTCGGGACAAACTCTACAAGCAAACTTTCTTTAAAGTCGGCTTTCGAAGGATGCACGGCCCTTGCGAGCATTCCGGCCGGATTCTTTGACGGACTTACCGGAGCGGACTCTTTCAACAGGACATTCTACGGTTGCACCTCTTTGAAGACAATCCCGGAGAAACTGTTCGCCAAGAACATCAATGCGACCACAATGCAAAGCTGTTTCCAGAACTGCACCGCACTTCAGGCCGTGCCTGCCGGGCTGTTCGGGACAACCACAAAGACGAAGACCTTGACTTCAATGTTCTCCGACTGCTCGTCACTGGCCACAATCGCGGCTGACGCTTTCAGCGGCATCAACGCGGCTTCCGGCACGATGATGAACATATTCCTGAACTGCACCAGCCTCAAGGAGGTTCCGTCAGGTCTGTTCAAGAACAACGTCAAGATCACCAATTACAACAATGCGTTCAAGGGTTGCACGGGATTGGAGAAAGTAGGCTCTGAGATCTTCAACTGCGTCAACGGAGCCACCACAATCAATGGAGTGTTCACTGACTGCACATCTCTGAAAGAGATCGGTGACAACATCTTCCTCAATCCTGAGAAGGTCCGCTACATCAACAGCATATTCCAGAATTGCGGCTCCCTTAAGTCCGTGCCTGTCGGAATATTCGACAAGTTCGTAGCTTTGACCAGCGCCACCTCCGCGTTCGAAGGATGCGCCTCCCTCTCAGGAGAGTCTCCTTACACTATCGTGAACGGAGTCAAGTACCACCTCTACGAAAGGACTTCCGAGAACAAGGAAGCGTCTGGCTTCGCCGCTCTGTCAAACCTCAAGGCCGCGTTCCTTGGATGCACAAAGCTTTCCGACTACGCACAGATACCTGATGTCTGCAAGGCAAATTAATGTTAAAAAAGAATCAAGAATATGAATCTCAAATACTTCATACCGATTATTATGGCGGCAGGAATGGCCGCCGGCTGTGTGGAGACGAACAAAGTCGAACCTGACGAATATCAGGCTCCTCTTTTCCTTCAGTCATCCGACTCCAAGATCGTGTTCGACAAGGAAGGCGGAAAGGCGGTCGTCACAATCGCCACCAACGCCGGGGAGTGGGATCTCACGACCGGGTCCGGCGACTGGTTCTCCGTCAGTGTGGACGCCGACAGCTGCATCGTGGTCGAGGCTCCGGAAAATTACGGGGCGCAGACAAAGTCTGACGTTGTCAAAGTCACCGCAAGCAAGGGCGAGGAAGCCAAGGAGTTATCCCTCAATATCGTGCAGAGGGCGGATGTAGCCGTTGACCTCAGCGTCGACGGCACCGCCAACTGCTACATCGCGCACACCAACGGCACCTACAAGTTCCGCGCTGACATCAAAGGCAACGGTGGAGATGACGGAAAGACTCACTACATCGAGACCGAAGGCCTTGAGATCAAAGGAGTCGTGATGTCTGAGCTGCTTTGGGAAGCCAGAAACGACGGAGACCGTTCGATGTCCTACGAGATAATCGACGGAACCCCGACCTATCACGGAGGCTATGTCTCCTTCTCGACAGGACGCAGCGAGGGAAACGCGCTCATCGCTGTGAAGGACGCCAAGGGGAATGTGCTCTGGAGCTGGCATATCTGGGTGACGGACAACGACATCAATGTCCACGACCACATCGGTCCTAAAGGCGATGTCATCGCTCAGATTATGGACAGGAACCTCGGAGCCCTGAACAATGTCCCGATGGACATCAACAACAGGGGGATGCTCTACCAGATGGGCAGGAAGGATCCGTTCATCCCGTCACGTTCTCCTTACCAGTACTCCGAGAAAGTGAATGATCCTGCGATCAACCTCGCCAACTATGAGGTCGGCGACGGAACCGGGAAGTGGGAGATCGGAACCGAATTCAAGTCTCAGCCGGTATATTCAGCGCCGGGTAATATTCCTTTCGCCTCAGCGCATCCGATGAGGTTCCTCACCAGCTACTATTTCTCAGACAATCAGTGGTATGCGTATTCAAGCGACGCTGAGCTGACAAGGCCGGGACTTTGGGGAGAGAAGAAGACCATCTTCGACCCTTGCCCTCCAGGCTACAAGGTTCCAGGCAAGAATATGTGGGGAGTCGCGGTTGGAAGCGATAATGTCACGACCGGCGGCAGGCACGAGGAATATGACGAGAACGGTGAGAACGCCAAATATCTCTGGAACGCGGAGAAGGATTGCGGACGTGTGTGGAAGGCGACCGGAGATTTCTATCCGATGGTCGGCAACATCTACCCTACCTCTATGTCCACCACTCCTTACAACTGGACAAGCGAGCAGATCTTCTATCTGACCAGTCAGGAGGCTCCAGAGAAGGAGGCGATGATCTTTGTAGCAGCCTTCAACGAGAACTGGGCATACTACCAGACAAGGGCGCAGGTCTTCACCGGTCAGGTAAGATGCGTGAAGGAATAAACTTTTAACAATAAATAATGAAAGACAGATTCTTAAAGATCGCTCCGCTGCTTGTGATGCTGGCGGGGTGCAACGGGATCGGTGGAAATGACAACAATGGGCCTGTGTCGGAAGACAACGGGCCTATCGTTGTGTTTTCTCCGGACGCTGCCTTGCAGGGCGAGATCATCGTCAAGCTGAAGAAGGGAGCGTCAGACGGGGCGGCCACAAGGGCCGGCTCAAACAGCTCAGGCAACACCCAGATCGACAGGGTGTTGATGAGTGTGGGCTCAATCAGTTTCGAGCGCCTATTCCCGGCGTGCGGAAGGTTCGAGGAAAGAACCGAAAAGGAAGGGCTGGACAGATGGTTCATAGCCAGGTACGATGCGACCGTCCCTGCGAAGGAAGTGGCGAATATGCTCTCCGGATGCGACGGCGTGGAGGTCATTGAATATTCCATCCCGACGGCTGCGGCGGCATATTCAAAGGCCACGGCGGCAGGTGCGGATGATGTGCCCCCAGTGGCGGCGCAGACATATTCATCAGTCAGGAATATTCCGTTCCCGTTCAATGAGAGTGTCCGCTCGCAGAGGATGCAGTGGCACTATAACAACCCGGGTAACGTGTACGCCAACTCCACGGTGGTGGGCGCCGATGCGGATGTCTATGCGGCCTGGCAGCTTTGCGCGGGAAATCCGGATGTCATCGTGGCGGTGGTTGACCAAGGCGTCAAATTCGACCACGAGGACCTGGCGGCGAATATGTGGGTGAACAAAGGTGAGATCCCCGGGAACGGAATCGACGATGACGGCAACGGCTACATCGATGATGTCAACGGCTACAATTTCACCGACAACAACGGAACCCTGACTTTCTCAGCCGAGAATATGCACGGGACGCACGTAGCCGGCACCATCGCCGCGGTCAACAACAACGGCATCGGCGTGAACGGCATCGCTGGCGGGTCCGGCAATGGTGACGGAGTGAGGATTATGTCCTGCGAGACGCTTGGTAGCTCCGAATCAGGAAATTCCGGCGGCGGTCTCGGCGCGCAGGTAAGGGCGATCAAGTACGCCGCAGACAACGGTGCGGTGATCTGCCAGAACAGCTGGGGCTACACGGCCGGAGCATTGTCGAAAAATGACTGGACCAGAGGCAATTACTCCGCCCTCGCTGAAGCCATAGCCTATTTCAGGAAATATGCCGGCCTCGACGAGAACGGCAACCAGGAAGGTCCTATGGCCGGTGGAATCGTGGTTTTCGCCGCCGGCAACGACGCTTCCGATGAGCTGTGCTATCCGGCGTCCGATCCTGGAGTCATCAGCGTGGCTTCCACATCCTGGCTGGGCACTCCGTCATATTTCACGAACTACGGCAAATGGGTGAGCCTCTCAGCTCCGGGCGGTGACCTGTCGCTGAACTCGACCTACGGAGGTGTTTACAGCACCAGCGTTGCGGAAGACGGAGGCTCGTCCTACGAAGGCATAAACGGAACATCGATGGCCTGCCCTCACGTCTCCGGAGCCTGCGCCCTCGCTGTCAGCTGGTACTACGGAGCCGAGAAAAAGAAAGGACTCACCGCTGATATGCTCAAGGAAGCGTTGCTTTCAAGCGTAAGGCCGGTGGATCCATATTGCGCCGCGCCGTATTTCGGGAATATGGGAGCGGGCTCCCTGGACACCTACCAGCTGCTTCTGGCTGTCAAGAAGGTGGCCCTGATCCCTGACATCACAGTCGGCAAGGGTGACACAAAGACAATCGACCTTTCTGAATATTTCTTCAAGACCGATGTCCTTGTCTATACAGTCTCCGACGCCGGTGTCGTGGAAGTCAGCCTCAAGGACAGTGTGATGACGGTCAAAGGTGTCGGCAAAGGCCGCGCTGTCATCAGAATCACGGACGGCAACCAGTCCGTAAGAACCATTAACGTTACTGTGGAATGATTATGACTTCAAAAAATATGTTGACAAGGACAGCGGCCGCGGTTACGGCCGCCTTCTCGGCGATGTTTCTGTTCGCCGGATGCGGTTCCGAGACAAAGGAAGAGGCCCTGAGCGAGGCCCTCAAGGCTCCTGAGGCCAAGGTGAGCGAAGTGACAGTGTCAAGCTTCCGGCTGGACTGGGAAAAGGTCTATGGAGCTACGTCATATTCCTACAGCCTCGACGGGGCGAACGCTGAGAGCACATCCGGGCTATCAATTGAGTTCAAGGAACTTGAGGCTTCCAAGGAATATGTCGTGACTCTTCAGGCCGAGCCTGCGGAGGACAGCGGTCTCACTCCTTCCGAGCCTGTGTACATCCACGTGCGCACCTCTCAGATCAGCCAGCTTGAAAAGCCTGAGATCACCATAGGAAGCACATACGCCTCCAAGACGATCGTCAGTTGGAGTGTGATTCCGGGAGCGGAGAAGTATGAATATTCAGTCGGAGAGAACAGCGGCACGACAACGGAGACACGCGTCTCGATCTCGAATCTCGGAAAAGGCCAGAACTACATATTCACTGTAAAGGCGATTCCAGCCGAGAACAGCGGCAGCTCCGCATCCGAGACGGCAGAGGCCAGGTTCACCACATCGGCTGATGATGTGCCGGCGCTTCTGATCGTCCCGACGCAGGCTCTTGCGGACGCGGTGGTATTCGATGTGTACGCCACTCCTGACGCCACATATTACTACGATGTGGTGTCAGCCTCGACCAGAATGCAATATGATGACGAGACCATCATCAGGACCTACAGGAACACCATCATTGAATATGCCAAGAGCAAGGGCATCAGCCTTCAGCTCGCGATGGCCTCCGTGCTCAAGGTCGGGACAAACACCATCGGAGTGTCAAGCCTGGCATCCGAGATGAGCTACGACATCATCGCATTCGGAATGGATTACAACGGCAATGTGACCTCCGGTCTCTACTCAAAACGCATAACTACCACGGCCACAGGCTGGTCATCAGGCCCTAACTACGGCGGGAACGACTGGTTCCGTCAGAATTTCTACATCACAAACGCCTACGCGGGGCTGTCCGGCTACGGATGGACGAACTCAGTCTGGACCACTTGGAAAGGCAAGGACGTGCAGAGCGTGCGTTACCGCCTTCTTCCGACATCCACGTTCACCAAAGTGTTCAGCGACCCTTACGACGAGGAGGCAGTGAAGGCTTTCCTCAGGGATCCTTCCTACAGCTATGCCGTACAGCCTGAGTACCTGACACTTCTCAACTCGGATAACGGCTACAACTCCGTGACTCCAAGCAACCCGGGAGTCTCCTACACGATGTCCGCCCTCGCGACATCCGCTGGAGGTGAGGAGGAACTCACCGTCAATTCCGTCACGACCAAGACCACAAGCGAAGCCTACACCTGGTTCTCGCTCGCCGCGCTGGTCAATGAGAGATACGGCCCGACATATTGCAAGATGGCCTGCGTGCTGAAAGGTGTGGGGATCGAATCCGCGAAGCTTCTCGTCGTGAAGTCATCATTGCTGGCCAATATTCCGGAATCCTCCTACCCTGCGCTTGTGGAAGACAAGGGCAACAAGCTGGACGCGGCGTACATCGACTACATCAACGGGGACGGTCTTGCGCTTCTGATAAACGTTGAGCCGCAGACATCCTACACAGCTTTGGCCACAGTAGTGAACAAAGCCGGAGACAAGCTGACAAGACACTCGTCAGTGACCACAAGCGCCACTTACGGGACAACGGCCACGGCAAGGACAAAGGCCGCCATAGATGTGGAGAATCTGGCCGTCAACGCCGAAGTGGTCTCCATCGGAATCAGGCTGGACGGTGTGGAGGCGATCCCTGCGCCGACCGACGGCGCGGCCACGGAAGACCTGTGGACAATCATCCATAATATGAACATATTCGGAACAAATTATGAAAAATAGCATAAAGAGAACAATCACCGCCTCTTTGCTGGCCTTTATCTTCGCGCTGGTCTCTAACGCCCAGAGCATCAATGTGAAAGGAACGGTAAAGGACAGCGGCAACAATCCCCTGATCGGAGTCGGAGTCTTCATCGAAGGAACTACGGTCGGGACAGTCACGATGGAGGACGGAACGTGGACCTTGTCCGGCATTCCGTCTGACGCCGTGCTGACATTCTCAAGCATCGGCTACGTCACGCGGAAGATCAGCGTCGCCGGCAAGAACGTTATTGACGTCACACTTCAGGAGGATGTCATCGATGATGAGCTCGGCGAGGTGATGGTCGTGGCCTACGGAACAGCCAAGAAGAGCAGTTTCACCGGCTCGGCTTCGGTTGTGAAGGGAGACGAGCTTCAGAAAAGGGTGACCGGCAACATCACCAAATCCATCGAAGGTACGGTGGCCGGACTCCAGGTCACTTCCGGAGGCGGACAGCCTGGCGAGGGAGCCTCGATTATGATCCGAGGCATCGGATCCATCAACGCCGTCTCAACTCCGCTCTACGTTGTGGACGGCATCCCTTACGATGGCTCGCTCAGTGCCATCAACCCTGCTGACATCGAGTCACTTACCGTCCTCAAGGACGCATCGGCCGGTGCGCTCTACGGAGCCAGAGGAGCCAACGGTGTCATCGTCATCACCACCAAGAAAGGCAGCGGAGAGCGTTCCGTCGTCAGCTACAAGGGCAGCGCCGGCATCGCCTCACGTTCCCTTAAACGCTACGATCTGGTCGGGATGGAGGATTTCATCGAACTGACCTACGAGTCCCTAAGGAACAGCGCGAGGTACAGCACCGGAATGGATTTCGAGGGCGCGAGCGCATACGCCGCGGCGAACCTCGGCCAGACAATCGGCGGTCTGAAGAATTCGGAATATTACAACCCGTACAAGAACTACACTTGGTCAACCCTCATCGACCCTGCCACCGGCAAGATCAAGGATGACGCGACCGCCGCCTGGAACGAGAACTGGATGGACGAGATCAGCGACAACGCCGCCCTGCGCACGGAGCACATCTTCTCCGTGAACGGAGCGACCGAGAAGATCAACTATCTCATATCTATGGGCTACTACAAGGAGAACGGTATCCTCCAGAACACTGACTTCAACCGCTACACGGGCAGGGTCAACGTGGACTCACAGGCCAACTCCTGGATGAAGGTCGGAATGAGCGCGAACTACTCGCACACAAAGGCCGACTACCAGAACTTCTCCGGCTCGTCCACTTCCAACGTCTGGTACACGGCGCAGTTTATGGCTCCGGTCTATCCTGTCTATCTCAAGGATATGGAAGGAAACAACGTCCTTGACGAGGCCGGGAACCTTCAGTATGAATATGGTGACGAGGACGACAACGGCTACGCGAACCGTCCTACCGCCCAGGGATTCAACTCAAGGGCCGAGCTCTACAACAACAAGGCGTACTACTACCGCAACACTTTGTCGGCCAGATCGTACATCACATTGGGGACGACAAAGAAGGACGCTCTTCTTTACGGATTGAAGCTGACGGCGAACCTGGGAACCGACTTCAACGACTACCAGCGCACCATCACGAACGACAAGTACCACGGTAACGCGGCCGATCAGGGAGGCCGTCTGAGCAAGACCAACACACGCACGCTCAGCTACACCTTCAACCAGATTCTGAACTACGACCGGACGTTCTCCGACCACGACATCAAGGTCCTGCTCGGCCACGAGTACTACCGCTACAGGTTCAACTACGCGATGGGAGAGAAGACCGGAATAATGGACGGAATCGATGAGCTTGATCCTGCTGTAACCACCTCAGGGAACTCAAGTTACTCGAACAACTACGGAATCGAGTCCTGGTTCACCAGACTGAACTACGGATTCAAAAACCGTTACTACTTCGATGCAAGCTGGCGTACGGACGGCTCCTCAAGATTCTACAGGACTGACCGTTGGGGTAACTTCTGGTCGGTCGGAGCATCCTGGAGAATGTCCCAAGAAAAGTTTATGGAGCGGTTCTCCTCTTGGCTCAGCAACCTGACCGTCAAGGCCTCCTACGGAGTGCAGGGCAACGACAACCTCGGAACCTACTACGCCTGGCAGGGCCTTTACGACTACACCTGGGCCAATGGCACCGAGGCCGGAGCCTTCGCCTCGAAGCTTGAGAACAAGGCCATCACCTGGGAAAAGAACGGCAACCTCAACGCCGGAATCGAAGCCTCCCTCTTTGGCGGAAAGGTGGCCTTCACCGCTGAATATTACAACAGGAACACCCGTGATATGCTTCTTGAGAACCCGCTGGCCATCTCGACCGGATTCACAGGCTACAATGCGAATGTGGGCTCGATGAGAAACCAGGGATTCGAATTCTCCGGAAGGGTTAACATCATCGACATTCCGAACTTCAGATGGGACGCCAACGCGATGGCCTCCCTGAACCGCAACAAGGTCACGGGCCTCACATCCTCACAGGACTTCATCAGCGCCGGAGCCTCGGTAATCGAGGTCGGAAGGCCGATCTACACATTCTACCTCTCCAAGACGGCGGGAGTCGATCCGGCGACCGGAAAGCGTCTCTACTACGCCTACTGGAAGAGAGGCGTGGACGAGAACGGTGCGATCAGCAATGTCAAATGTGATGAATATGTCACTGACAACGTCTCGCTGGCTTCCTTGAGCAAATACTATATGGGCAGCCGTGAGCCTGCCGTCTCCGGAAGCCTCGGATCCAGCTTTGTCATATTCAAGAACATCGATCTCTCATTCCTGACCACCTGGTCAATCGGGGGAAAGGTCTATGACGGGCTGTATTCGGGCACAATGAACGTCCAGTACGCCGGCAACAACTGGCATAAGAACGTTCTGCGCAGGTGGCAGAAGCCGGGTGATGTCACTGATGTGCCGATGGTCGAGATCGGAGGTTCGGCTCCGGCAAACGACACGGCTCTCATCAACGCCTCGTACTTCGCCATCAAGAACATCACTCTTGGCTACACCTTCCCGAAGAAATGGCTCTCGAAACTGGACATCAGCTCGCTCAGGCTGTTCGCCACCGCGGACAACATCGCTATGTTCAACCATCTTGACGGAATGGATCCACAGTACAACTTCACGGGAAGCGTGTCATATTCATACACCCCGTCAAGGGCTATCGTGGCTGGCATTGACATTCAATTCTAGGAGGAAATCTTATGAGAAAGAAATTATATATTCTTGTCGCGGCGGCCATCGCAGCCGCGGGATGCGACAGCGATATGCTTGAGTTCAATCCGACCGATTCCGGCTCCGGGGAAGAGTTGATGAAGGAGGCCTCGACGGCCATCACTTCCATCAACGGAATCTACCGGTCGATGTGGACGGCCGGATGGTCAACTTCAGGCAACACGCACCAGTGCTTCGGTGTCTCGGCCTACAACCTTGCGATGGATGTGATGGGAGACGACCTGATTATGCAGTCCCAAGGCAACGGCTGGTTCTGGTACGACCACGTTTACAACGTCAAGAACCAGTACACTTCGTCAGCGTTCAGATCCTACGATGTCTGGTACGCAAACTACAAATGGATAGCCAACGCCAACAGCGTCATCGCCGCAAAGGAGACGATGAGCGGATCTTCCGCTGACGTGTCTTACGTTGTCGGTCAGGCCTACGCCATCAGGGCTCTCTCCTACCTCAGTCTGGCCACTTGGTTCGCAAGGGCTCCATACAACCCTCTGACGGACAAGTACCGCTGGAGCGATCCGGGAGTGCCGGTCTATACGGAACCGACCTCTATCAGCACGGAAGGCAAGCCGAGGGAGAGTCTCCAGACCGTCTATGCACAGATTGACTCCGACATCGACTCCGCCATCGTGCGGCTCGGGAAGGGAGCGGCTTCAACCCTGAACAAAGGCAACAAGTCCCACATCAATGAATATGTCGCCTTAGGCATCAAGTCACGGGCCTGTCTGGCTGAGGGTGACTGGGACGGAGCCTACAAAGCCGCCTCAAGGGTCATCGACGAAGGAGCCTACGAGATCGGCGGAGAGAATGAGCTTATGGGGGGAATGAACTCCATCAGCAACGGTGACGTGATGTGGGGAGCCGGAATCGAGAACTCCGAGCAGTCCGGAGCCTACGCCGGATTCTTCACCCATATGGACAACATCGACGGAGCCTATGCGAAGTCAGCCCCGAAACTGATCAACAAGCAGCTCTACAACCACATCGGATCAGGCGACATCCGTCTCAGATGGTGGGATCCGACCGACAAGGAATCACCTTACGTCTCAAAGAAGTTCGCGTTCTCCAATGTCCAGTCCTGGCTCGGAGACTACATCTATATGAGAGTCGAGGAGATGTACTTTACCGCCGCCGAGGCGGCCCTCAGGCTCGGAAACCAGGACGAGGCGCGTGACCTGATGAACAAGGTTATGGCCAAGAGGAATCCGAAATACAACGCCTACAACTACTCGGGAACGCACCTTGGCGCTACCACGACGACTTGGACCGGTTCTCTTCTTGAGAACATCCTGATCCAGAGGCGGGTGGAACTTTGGGGTGAGTACGGCCGCATCTTCGACGTACGCAGGACCGGTCAGGGAATCGACCGCCGCACCGAGGACGGATTCGCCGAGGAATGCATCTCCGCTATGAAGCGGAACGGCATCGACCTCACGAATGCCGACACCTACGACTGGGTGCTGACCATCCCTAAGGACGAGCTCGACGCCAACCCTAACATCAACGAAGAAGATCAGAACCCTTGATAGAATTCAGAGACAATGAGACACACAAAGATATTATTTAGTATTCTGGCCACTTCCCTGCTCGCCGCCGGCTGCGGTAAGGAGCAGGAAGGGACCATCTACAAGCCAAGCGCGGACGACGCTAAGGAAATCCACTTCATCCAGTCCTCCCTTACCAAGGAGTTCCCGCAAGGCAGCAAGTCCGGCACATTGGAGATAGAGATCGCAAGGCCGGGCAACAAGGGAGAACTGTCAGTGGGACTCCAGAAGAAAGGCGAGAACGAAAGCGCCTTCAACATTCCGGAGACCGTCACACTGCCAGACGGCAGCTATTCGGTCACGGTGCCGGTCGAGGTGAACCTCAGGCAGCTCCTTACAGGCTCGTCCCTCAACG
The DNA here is from genome assembly GCA_963604455.1 of Lachnospiraceae bacterium. Lineage (GTDB taxonomy): Bacteria > Bacteroidota > Bacteroidia > Bacteroidales > UBA932 > Cryptobacteroides. Next base: position 25,912 of record CAVCRL010000007.1, read on the forward strand.
CCACCATTCTCATAAGCGACCGTCAGGAGGAGACCGGAACGGGAAGCGCCTACGTGACCCAGTTCTCCGACAAGATCAACCTGTCAGTGTCCTTCGCCCTCGAATGGGAGCCCTACTACAGGACCGACGAGAGCGGGAACAAGGTCCAGCAGACAGCGACCTACACCTACAACGCCTTCTACACCGGCCGTGACAGCGGACTGAAAGTGGAAAAGGCGGTGGGAACCAACATATTCAAAGTCAACGACTGGGCCAGCGGCGTGTCGTTCAAGTTCATCCTCAACGAGGACAACACCTGCACCGTGCCTTCGCAGTCGATCGGCTACTACAACTCCAATTACAATGAATATGTCAGGGTCTCCGATATGGCCGAGTACACCGGCAACAAAGCCGCCTACAACTCGTACCCTTGCACCTACGACGGCAACGGAAACTTCTCGTTCTACCTGATCTATTTCGTCTCCGCCGGCTATTTCGCCCAAGGTAACGAGACTCTCACCTTCAACGGCAACGAGGACAAGACCCCTGTAGTGGAGATCTCCTTCGACGGGATCGAAACCACCGAGACCGGCTTCAAGGCCCCGAGGCTTTCATTCAGCAAGAATGAATATACCCGATTCTACAAGGCCACGGTCGTAAGCGGAGACATCACTGAGGACACCGCAAGGCAGGAGGAGATCAGGAAAGCGCTGGAAGCCGACAAAAAGCCGGGAACAGCCCCTGTGGTCACACTGTACGATGACAGTTCCGAGCTTTGGAATGTCGGCTCAGGCAACTGCACGGCGGTCGCCCTGGCCTACGACTCCACCTCGACTTCCACCGTGCTCTATATGAAGAGGTTCACCTGTGATCCGGACGGACGCTACACTCCAAGGGTCAACAAGTTCGAATGGAGAAACGATCCGTCAAACACTCTCTACTCCCCTTACACGACCTTGTTCTGGGATATGCAGGCCGACAATGTCGTCTCTCTCAAGTACTTGTGTATGAGGACCGACTATCTTGAATATATGGTCTCCAGCCTTAGGACAAGCGCCGAGGAGATCGCCTGGGAGAGAGGCAACGAAGTCAACGAGGAATTCCTCCAGAAACTGGTGAGCGAGGATGGTTTCGCCACCGTCTTCAACACATTGAAGCAAGGCACAAGCTACACGCTTTGTGTCTGCGTGGTCAACGAGTTCGGAGACAGGACATTCGTGACAAAGACCGCCGAGACCAAGGGCTACGCCGCATCCGATTTCGACACGAGCAAGAATCTTCAGGACTTCATCGGGGCGTACAAAGCCACGGCGACGGTCGATAACACAAGCGGATCATCATCCGCTGACGAGTCGTTCCGTGTCGATATCTACAGCCTCGGAGGCAACGATGTGATGATCAGCGGTTTGTCGAACACCAACGATTTCACTCCTGAGATCAAGGGCTACTACGACCCTGAAAGCCATTCGATCCAGATCGAGCCTCAGTCGCTGGGACGTTACAAGACCTATTACGTGACACTCGGCCTGTCAGACGGCCTGTCAATCTACTGGGGAGGCAACAGTATGGCCCTCGGATTCATCGACGGGGCGATCAGGATGACCCCAAGCCCGTACTCAGACGCGGCGATCAACAGCTACCAGTTCCTGCTGTTCACCACTGAGAAAGCCACCAGCGCCTCTTACACAAGGCAGAGCGTGGGATCCAAGACATATTCAAACCTATGCCTGGAGCCTTTCAGCTCTTTCGCTCCACAGCGTCCGGCTTCCGATGACGGATTCCTCGGAGAGAAAGCCACTCTGCTTTAGGGAATATTCATAAATCTCTTTTGAGGCCGCCCCCTTTCGGGACGGTCTCTTTTTATTAATATTCTCTTTCCGCAAGATAAACGAAAATTTTTGTAACAATTGACAGGAATATTCGTTTATATTGTGAAACGAAAGAGAAACGATGACACGAGAAGAGTCCATAACATTCTACAAGGCGCACGCCCGGAGGCTTTACAACACCAGCCTGCGGATAGTCCGCGACAGCGGTGAGGCCGAGGAGATTATGCAGGACACCATCCTCAAGTTCATCTCATCCGACATCGTTCCCAAAGATCAGGCGCAAGTGGCTACGTGGCTCAGTCGCACCTGCATCAGGAAATCCATCGATGCCGTCAGACGGAAAAAGCGCGAGAGACTTTTCCTTGATGAATATGCCGCCGACGCTTCTGAATATGACAGCGACACTCCGTTCGAGCTTCCCGGGACTATGGCCGCCGTCGCCCAAGTCCGCAAAGCCATCGAGGAATTGCCGGACAACTACAGGCTGGTTATGAACCTTGTGCTTCTGGAAGGCCTTGACTACGAGGAGATCGCCAACCTGACCGGGGAGCGGGAAGGCACGATCAGGACACAGTTCTCAAGAGGCAGGGTGAAACTGGCCGAAAAATTAAAGAAATATGAATATGACAGACTTTAAAGAATATATCGACAATAATCCGGAGATCCTGAACGATCAGGAACTGCCGGCCGGACACGAGGCCCGGTTCGAGGCGAGACTGGACGCTATGCTGAACTCCAGACGCAAGACCAGTCACCGTAAGAGGCTGTTCACGGGCATATTCAGTGCGATTACAGCCGTGGCGGCAGCCGTTGTGGCCGCTGTGATATTCATAGACCGCCCGGCAGAAGGTGAGGTTGATTGGTTCGCCGGAGTGGCTGATGACCCTGCCGCGGTGTATATGGCATATTCAGAGAAAATCGCGGTGATGTACGAAGAGATATTCACAAAGGATTTGGATGAGAGGTGGGCGACGACGGTTGGAAGCATCACCAATGAGAATGTGGCGATGATTGACCAGCTGCCGGATGAGCTTGACGACAAGACCAAGGCGCACATTCTCAAGGAATACTATGGAGAGCTACTTAACGGATTAGACAAAATCAACAAAATAAAAGAGTTATGAAAAAGTTTATGTTTATCGGAGCCGCAGTGCTCGCAATGTTCACAGCGACCGGCTTTACCGCCCCGGCTGGATACCCGGCCGAATCAATGTATCTGACAACAACCTCAAAGGTCGATGCGGAATACACCACTTGTAAGTTCAACTGCAAGGATTTCAGCGGGTTGGAACTAAGCGGGATAGTCGAGGTCAACCTTGTCAAATCAGACTCGTACAAAGTTGAGATCACTCTGCCAAACGCGCTTAAGGAATATCTTCAAGTGTATGTCAATAATGGTGTTCTGAAGATCGGGTGGAACAAGAATATTCCGAATAAGCTTCAGAAAGAGTTGGGAAACTGGACGTGCAAGGCAGAGATCGCGATGCCGGAACTAAGAAAGTTGGATATGTCAGGGATCACAAGCTTGAAATGCGATGACACTTTTAATCTTGGGGAAAAGGACTTCTCGCTTGATTTGAGTGGAATAAGCAAGATAAAAGCACTGAGTGTAAATGCAAAAAAGTTGGATGCGGAGGTCAGTGGAATGAGTTCTTGCAAGATAGCCGGCAACTTTTCAGAGGAGGTTGAACTTGAACTTTCCGGAACGTCAAAAAATAGTTTCAAGATCAACACCGGCAAACTTGATGCTGACATCAGCGGAACCACCCAAACTAAGATTGAAGGAAACTTCAAGTCTGTCGAGCTTGAGGCATCCGGTACCAGCGAAGTCAACTTGAGCGGAAAAATCGGCACGCTGGAGGTTGACGCTTCCGGAATCACGAAAGTAAAGGCAATGGATGCCGAGACCGAGGATGCGATACTTGAGACCTCTGGAACTGCGAATTGCAGTGTGAATGTGACACGCTCAATAATGATTAAGGATGCGACCGGTATGTCCGAGATCAACTATAAGGCACCTAAGGACTTAGGTGTGATGATCAAGTCCGTCGGAAGGATGGCTTCGGTGAATCGGGTGAATTAATGTCGCTTGTTCGATGTTTTTGACAGGCTGGTACACTTCGACAGGCTCAGTGACCACGCTATTCGGTCACTGAGCCCGTCGAAGTGACTGACCGCTAAAGGGCTTGCAGGGAGGCGTGGCAAAGTGTCGCGTCTCCCGCTTTTGCCATAAAGAGGTACTCCTCATCACTGGCCTTGCGTATTCCGAACGACACATCATCGCCACGATGAACCTCACGCCGGAAATTGATGTCGATCCTGGTGAAAAGTCCGCTTGACAGCACGCTCTCCGGAAGGAGGTTGTAGAACATCTCAATGTAATGGGTATTGTTCAGATGCCCGTTGAAGTCACACTCGCTGTAACCGACCTCCTTGTGCTTGATGAAATCCGGCAGAAAATCGATTATTCGTCTCGGACTCTTGCAAGGAACAGGAATATCCACGTCCATAAGCCCGAGATCAGGGAAAACCGGCTTTCTGGTGTGTATGTCGATCACGCACCACTCAGTTGTCCCCCGGCCGATCTCCTCGCCTTCCGCGTCCGTAAGCCTCACGCATCTGTTATAAGTAAGCCCTTTGCCTTTCACCGGCCAGACCTTAACGTTGTAGTTGTCGTAAAGGCTTGGCCGCTCATCTATCTCGAAAGCCGAGCGGAGCAGGACCCACGAACGACCAGCATTTCTCATCACATCGATTCCGCATCCTTCCTTGCGGATGTTCTGCCCGATCGCGTTGATGATGCTGCCGCAGATTGACGGCACGGTGGCGTGTCCCTGATAGTCTATGTTCTCCGGGGCCACTGAATATTCAAAAGTGTTTATGATCTGTTCCATAACCATAGTGTTTGATTTCTCGTCTGCAAAAGTACCGTATTTGCTCCTTGTGACGAAGAAAGTGTTTTCAGAGGTATGAAAAATGTCACAAAACCCTTGTTTGGCGGAAAAATTGCTGTATTTTAGGGACGAAAATCCAGACTCCGGAATTTCGTCCCGGCATATCACGGGACGGTTTTGACGGGGTTGGGACAAGTTTTAAGGCTATGAACACACCATTGAGAGTCTCGAAAGGCTACGCCAGCCAAGTGAAGTACGCGGTACTGATGCCGCTGTTCTTCTTCGTGTTTTGCTTTGTCTATAATCCATTCTCATTGTCGGATTTTTACGATGTGGGAGGGAAATCGTGGACATTCCATCTACTGATGCTGTCCTGCATTATGATTGGTGTCCTGGCCCTGACACGGCTTGTTTTCTCTTTCCTCTACAAATATATTCCTTTCAAATGGTGGCATTATGCGGTCTGGTGCTTCGGAGAGGTGTTGGTAACCTCCTTCTTCTTCGCGCTCTACACATCGCTGTTCTACAAGAAAGCCGGAGGTATGCCTTATTTCACGGCACTTCCCTACTGTTTTGAAGTCGTGTGCCTGACGTTGGTCTATCCCTACCTGCTCTGCATCCTGCTGCGGATCATATCCAACAAGAACTACGATCTGGCCAACGCTGGACAGGCTCCTGAGGAGTCTCTGGTAAAGTTCTACGATGAGCACAAAAGGCTGAAACTGACGATAGACCCATCGGCAGTGCTTTACGTCAGCGCGGAAGCCAATTATATCAACATCCACTATCTGGAGAACGACCGTGTCAAGACCTACCAGCTGAGAAACTCGATGAAAAGCCTTGAGACTGACGCTCTCAAGCACGGATTCGTGCGCTGCCACAGGTCATATTACGTAAATCCCCGCCACATCAAGGTACTGAGCAGGGACAAGGAAGGAGTCATCTACACGGAGTTCATCCGCGACGGGGTCGGGCATATTCCCGTCAGCAAGCAGTATTACGACAGTCTGGCCAAATTACTGTAAATAACCCAGAATCTTGACGTTGGGGTCACGGGAAAGCTGGCCGGGATTCGTCCCGGGCTCTCCTTCAGGAACCGTCAGCCCACGCCCCTCATAGAATTTAGTCCAGAATTCAGTCACCCTTCCGGTGCTGTCGTGAAAGGACATCGGAATCGTACCGAAAACAAAATGCTTAGCCCCGCTCCCTGTTCCTTTCGGATTCATATCTTTCACATCATCACACACCATCGCCATTCCTTCCACATTATGGTCACGTACTTTCAGCCCGTCTTTGAAGACAAACGACTTCTGCACAAGCTCTGAACAGTAGATCGCGCTGTCGCTCGGCATAAATATGTCATCGTAGGGCCTTCCGAGGAACTTTCTCGCATTCGCCACACTCTCTTCAACGTCCAACCCTTCAATCCTCCCCACAAGCACAGATTCCCTATCACTCAATCTGACCAGAAAACTGTCCAACGGATTTTCCACAACCCCATATTTCGGAATAGCCTCAATGACGTTCCCGTCCGAGAAAACCGCGATATGATCGATTCCAAGTCCATCCACCCCGTCCGTCACATCCGTGATGTTGTTCCCTTGGCCATTGACAACGAACAACAAATCCCCGCTCCTCAAATCCGAGACAGAGACCCTCTCATCTGAACATCCCAGAAGGACAGCGAGAAGCGGAACAACCAGTGTTTTCAGAATATTCACGTATCAAAAGTCTGACTAAAGAAAAACGGCCTGAAATCCTACTGGAGTCCAGGCCTTCACTGTTATAAACTATATTCCTGACTATTCGGCGGAATCGTCATCACCGCCGTACTGCGAGATGTTGTCATCCGGAAGGGCGGCCTCGGCAGGAGCGTCGGCTGAGGATCCTGCAACATCCTCGTTCTCTGCGTCCTCCTCACCCTCAAGCCATCTCTCAAGAGCCTCCGCATCATCTGTCTTGACCTTGATCTTGACAAGATTGATGGAATCCTCCGTCTCGACGGTCACCGCATAAAATGTCGTACCGTCAGGTTTCGGGTATTTTACAAGGTCAGGAAGGTAGTCATTGAACCCGCCTGGATATTTCTCGTTAAACGCCGCGGCAAGAGCCTCTGACATATTCTCGTAGCTTACCACGTGTCTTTTCTTCTGATCTGGTGCCATACTCATATAAACCAAATAAAGATTGTTTATCGTTTTCGGGTGCAATATTAAGACATTTTTCCGAATTGAGAAGCAATCTGTGAACTATTTTCTGAAAAAAAATGATTTCTGCCTCTTCTTCTTCTCCGGATCACGCTCCACGAACACCGGTTTCATCGTCCGGGGATCGATTCCGGTGTAGTACATCACGGATGAGGTGGTCATCGGAGTCGGAGTGAAATCCTGCACCTGATCCATATATATTCCTTTCAAAGCTGGATTTTTGGAGAGGTTCTCCATATCCTTCATCGTGCAGCCTGGGTGTGAGGAGATGAAATACGGGACGATTCCGGTGCGCCGTCCGTTCTGGGCGCAGATCTTGTCGAACTCATAGCGCAGCCTCTCGAAGAGTTTGAAGGACGGCTTCGCTATGTACTGGAGCACCTTGTCCTCAGTGTGCTCCGGAGCGACTTTCATACGCCCGGAAGTGTGGTCAAGAATCAAAGTCTTGAGGTAAGGCTTGGATGTCTCGTCCACAAATCCTTTCTCGTCGAGGAACAGGTCGTAACGGATTCCGCTGCCGATGTAGGAATGGCGTATTCCAGGCACGGCATCGACCTTCCGGTACAACTCAAGCACCTGTTTGTGAGAACGGTTCATATTCGGACACGGAGCTGGAAACAGACAGGATTTCCTGCGGCATTTGTCGCACAGATCCGGGTTCTTGCCCCGCATCATATACATATTGGCCGTAGGGGCCCCGAGATCGGAGATATTCCCCGCAAAGCCTGGCATCTTGGCCAATTTCTTAACCTCAGCGACTATGGATTCCTGCGAACGGGACTGAATGAACTTGCCCTGATGCGCGGCGATGGTGCAGAAATTACATCCTCCGAAGCACCCGCGGTGCGTGATGATGGAATCCTTGATCATATCGTAGGCAGGAATCCTCTTTCCCTTATAGCGCGGATGCGGCAGCTTGGTGAAAGGCAGGTCCCAGAACGAATCCATCTCCTCTGTAGTGGACGGTGAATATGGCGGATTGATCTGCACATAACCGTTCCCGACAGGCTCGACGATCGTCGCCGGATGCATCATATTGGCGTGAGTCTCAATCAGATGAAAGTTCTCGGCGAACGCCTTCTTATCCTTCTTGCACTCCTCGAACGAATGAAGCACCAACGGATCCTTGACCTTCCACTTTCCGCTCATAAGGAAAGCGATCTGCGGAATCCGATGGATTTCGTGAATATTCCTCTGCGCCTCAATGGCTCTCGTCAGTTCCAGCATCGGCTTCTCCCCCATCCCGTAGCAAAGGTAGTCAGCCTTGCACCACTGCAATATGGACGGAACAAGTTCATCCTTCCAATAGTCATAGTGAGTGAGCCGGCGGAGCGAAGCCTCGACTCCTCCGATGATGACCGGAACATCGGGATAAAGCTTTTTTAATATGTTCGTATAGACACTGACAGCATAGTCGGGTCTCTGTCCGGCCTTGCCGTCCGGAGTGTAGGCGTCATCGTGACGAAGACGCTTGCCGGCAGTGTAATGGTTCACCATCGAATCCATAGCCCCGGCGTTCACTCCGAAATAGAGCCTCGGAGCGCCTAACTTCTTGAAATCCCGAAGGTCATCCCTCCAGTTAGGCTGTGGAACGACAGCGACCCTGTAGCCGAAATGCTGGAGCCAGCGGGCTATGCAGGCCGTGCCGAAAGAAGGGTGGTCCACAAAGGCATCACCCGTGAAAAGGATGATGTCGATGTAGTCCCACCCTAAGGCTTCAACCTCCTTTTTGGAGGTCGGGAACATATAATCCGTTTCGGACATCAGAATATTCCTACATTCTTTCAGGCAACTCGATTCCGAGGATACCCATCGCCTTGCGAAGGACAGCGGAAAGCGTGTCGATCAGCACCAGACGCATCTTGAGCACATCCTCGTTCTCCTCCTTCAGGATCGGCGTGTCGTGATAGTACTGGTTGAACTCCTTGGCGATGTCGTAGGCATAGTTGGCGATGACGGCCGGTGAATATGCCTGAGCGCCTTCGGCGATCTTTGCCGGGAATGTGTTCAGCAGCTTTATCAGACGGATCTCCTTGGCGCTGAGCTCGACCTTCGGCAGAGGAGAGGCTGAATATTCAATGCCCTTCTCGGCGGCCTTGCGCAGGATGGAGCGGATTCGCGCGTGGGTGTATTGGATGAACGGACCGGTGTTGCCGTTGAAGTCGATGGACTCTTTCGGGTTGAAGAGCATCGTTTTCTTCGGGTCCACCTTGATGATGAAGTACTTAAGGGCTCCAAGGCCTATCATATGATAGAGCTTCGCCTTGTCTTCCTCGCTCATATCGGCCAGTTTGCCGGACTCGTCGGAAGTGGCCCTCGCCTCCTCGTACATCTTCTGGATGAGGTCGTCAGCATCCACAACAGTTCCCTCACGGGACTTCATCTTGCCCTCAGGCAGCTCGACCATTCCGTAGGAAAGATGGAATATGTTGTCGGACCATTCGAATCCCAACTTCTTGAGGATCAGCTTCAGCACCTGGAAATGGTAGTTCTGCTCGTTGCCGACCACATAGACGTGCGAATCGAGACTATATTCAGCGAAACGCCTCTCGGCAGTACCGAGATCCTGTGTGATATAGACTGAGGTGCCGTCCGAACGGATGAGCAGCTTCCTGTCAAGCCCGTCGGCAGTGAGATCGCACCACACAGAGCCGTCCGGATCCTTCACGAACACGCCCATATCCAGTCCCTTCTGAACCAGTTCCTTACCGAGAAGATAGGTCTGGGACTCGTAGTAAACCTTGTCGAAAGTGATTCCGAGAGCCTTGTAGGACTCGTCGAAGCCCTTGAGAACCCAGCCGTTCATCTTGGCCCAGAGGTCGCGGACCTCCTTGTCGCCAGCCTCCCATTTCTGGAGCATCTCATGGGCTTCCTTGAGACAAGGAGCCTCCTTCTTGGCGGTCTCCTCGTCCATTCCCCCGGCGATCAACTCCTCGACTTCCTTCTTATAAATATCGTTGAAAGCCACGTACATATCCCCGACAAGGTGGTCGCCTTTGATTCCGGTGGACTCAGGCGTGGCACCGTTACCGACCTTCAACCAGGCGAGCATCGACTTGCAGATGTGCACTCCCCTGTCGTTGACAAGGGTGGTCTTGATCACATTGTTGCCGCTGGCCTTCAATAGCCTTGACACTGAGTCACCAAGCAGGTTGTTCCTGATGTGGCCGAGGTGCAGAGGCTTGTTGGTGTTCGGTGAGGAGAACTCAACCATAATGTTCTTGCCTGTCTTCGGCAGGTCGCCGAAGTCCTTGTCGGCCACGATCTCTCCGAACAGCTCGTTCCAGAAGAGATTGGAGAACAGAAGGTTGAGGAAACCCTTCACGCAGTTATATTCAGAGATTTCAGGCACATTGGTCTTGAGCCATTCGCCGATGGCGTTGCCGGTGTTCTCCGGAGTGGAGTGCGACAGGCGCAGCAGCGGGAACACGACGAGCGTGAAATCGCCGGTGAATTCCTTCCTTGTGACGGAAACCTGAAGGGCTGACGGTTCGATGTCAGCGTTATAGAGTGCCTTGATGGCTTCTGAAGCCTTCGAGGCGATAAAAAGTTCCGGTGTCATCAGCCGAGATAGGTTTTAAGAAGTTTGCTTGCGGACGGTTTCTTGAGCTTGCGGATCGCCTTCTCCTTGATCTGGCGGACCCTCTCCCTTGTCAGGTCAAGCCTCTCGCCGATCTCCTCAAGGGTCATCTCCTGGCATCCGATGCCGAAGAAAGACTTGATGATCTCACGCTCACGGGTCGTCAGGATCTGGAGAGACCTCTCGATCTCGGTGCTGAGCGACTCGTTCACAAGGCCTCTGTCGGCCATAGGGGAATCATCGTTAGGGATAACGTCCAGAAGGCTGTTGTCCTCACCCTCGACGAACGGAGCGTCAACAGACACGTGCCTTCCAGATACCCTGAGGGTGTCGGAGATCTTGTCCTGAGGAATGTCTATCATCTCGGAAAGCTCCTCGTTGGATGGGCTTCTCTCGTTCTTCTGCTCGAACTGCGAGAGGGCCTTGTTGATTTTGTTCAGGGAACCTACCTGGTTGAGCGGAAGCCTGACAATCCTGGACTGCTCGGCGAGAGCCTGAAGGATTGACTGACGGATCCACCACACAGCGTATGAAATGAACTTGAAGCCTCTTGTCTCGTCGAATTTCTCGGCGGCCTTGATCAGGCCGAGGTTGCCCTCGTTAATCAAATCCGGAAGGCTAAGCCCCTGATTCTGATACTGCTTCGCAACAGAAACCACAAATCTAAGGTTGGCCCTTGTGAGTTTCTCCAAAGCTTTCTGGTCACCCTTGCGGATTCTCTGGGAAAGCTCTACCTCCTCTTCCGGAGACACCAACTCCTCGCGGCCGATCTCCTGAAGGTACTTGTCCAGGGACGCGCTCTCGCGGTTGGTGATTGACTTAGTAATCTTTAATTGCCTCATATCTTGTAATACACAAATTTCCCTGACGGAAGGCGCGGAGCCGTTTCCGTCAGGGAAACACTATCCTATAACCTTCATCAACTACTCTTTACTGAATCCGAAGAAGGCTTTTCTACCGTTGGCTGTGACACCTTCGAT
>CAVCRL010000008.1:0-36642 GCA_963604455.1 Lachnospiraceae bacterium
ACGGCAACCCGACCGGTGCCGGAGCGTATTTCCCTGGCTATGAGATGAACGGAAAGGTGGATTGGGTCTATGCCGGAAGGGTCTCGGTGACCCAGCCAGTGTTTATGGGCGGCAAGATCGTGGCCGGCTATAAGATGAGCCAGCTTGGCCGTGACATAGCACGGCTGAACATCCAGCTGCAGGAGGACGAGGTTGTCCTCCAGACCGCCACCGCCTACGCCAACGTCATCCGCGCCAAAGAACTGCATAAGGTCCAGCTCCAGTACAATGACCTTCTTGAGGAACTGTTGCAGACAGTCCGTAAGGCCGAAGCCGCCGGAATGAGCGACAGGAATGACGTGCTGAAGGTCGAGGTGAAGGTCAATGAAGGGGCCTTGAATCTCAAACGTACAGAGAATGCTGTCCGTCTGGCTAAGATGAATCTCTGTCACTACATCGGCTATCCTCTTGACAGTGAGGTGGATGTCGCTGAGTCCTCGTTGCCGGAATCTGGTTCTGTGTCAGGCCCGGCTGACATTTCCGGCCGACCTGAGTACCAGATGCTTGACAAGAAGGTTCAGGCAGCCGCCCAGCAGGTGCGTATGACAAGGGCCGACGCCCTCCCTCAGGCCGGGATATTCGCCGGCTATGGCTACACTCACGGCTTGACAGTTAACGATGAGACGTTCATCGGCAAGGCCGGTTTCAGTGTTGGCGCCAAGGTCAGCATCCCGATCTTCCATTTCGGAGAACATTATTATAAGGTAAAGTCCGACAAGTCCAAGTACGAGCAGGCCGTCTCCGAGCGCGACAGCAACTACGAGCTGATGACCCTTGAGATGTCCAAGGCCGCCAATGAACTGGATGAGTCTGAATATGAGCGTGTTCTGGCCGCAAGCAACACCGCCTCCGCCGAGGAGAACGTCCGTGTCAGCCGCCTCCATTACGATGCCGGCACCGAGACCCTCTCAGATCTCCTTGAGGCCCAGACCCTCTGGCAGGTCGCCAACCGTGACAGCGTCGAGGCCGACATCAACCACTTCCTCGCCTGGATCTCATACCTCAAAACCACGGGCAATCTGAAGACCCTGTTTGGTAACGAATTATAAATGAATATATTCCTGAATCCTGCCAGTCATTTTGGAATGGCAGTGTTCTGAAAAGAATTGAGACTCAATGGGTGACGTTCCACACATTGAGTCTCAACTTTTTAATGATTTCAATTGGATTTCGGTTCCGTAATGGTGAACCGGGATATGTTGCTGGTCCGTTACCCGAGGAAACCGAGGAGGATTCCGGCGGCGACGGCAGAGCCGATGACTCCGGCGACGTTCGGACCCATCGCGTGCATCAGCAGATGGTTGTTCGGGTCAAACTCCCTGCCGACAATCTCGGAGACGCGCGCGCTGTCAGGAACTGCGGACACTCCGGCGTTGCCGATGAGCGGGTTGATCTTGCGGTCACCCTTGAGGAACAGGTTCCAGATCTTCACGAAGAGCACACCGCAGGTGGTGGCGATCACGAAGGACAGAAGGCCAAGGATGAATATCTTGACGGAGTTTCCGCTGAGGAACTTGTCTGCCTGTGTCGAGGCTCCGACGGTAAGGCCGATCAGGGTTGTCACCACATCGATCAGCGGACCGCGGGCGGTCTCGGCGAGACGGCGGGTCACACCGCTCTCTTTCAGAAGGTTACCGAAGAAGAGCATACCCAGAAGCGGAAGTCCGGAAGGCACGATGAACGCTGTGAGGAGGAATCCGACGATAGGGAAGATGATCTTCTCCTTCTGGCTGACCTGTCTTGCGGCCGGCATCCTTATGAGGCGTTCCTTCTTGGTCGTCAGCGCCAGCATAATAGGCCTCTGGATGACCGGAACAAGGGCCATATAGGAATATGCGCTCACGGCGATCGCTCCCATCAGATCCGGGGCGAGCTGTGAGGACAGGAATATGGCCGTAGGGCCGTCCGCACCTCCGATGATGCCGATGGCACCGGCCTGGTTGGGGTCGAAACCGAGGGCAAGGGCGAGCAGGTAGGCCCCGAATATTCCCATCTGGGCGGCGGCTCCGATCAGCAGCAGCCTTGGCTGGGAGATCAGCGCCGAGAAATCCGTCATAGCTCCGATTCCGAGGAATATCAGCGGAGGGTACCACCCCTGCTTGACTCCTTGGTACAGAATATTCAGCACGGAGCCGTCCTCATAGACTCCGATGTTAAGTCCCGGGAACATCGGAATGTTGCCGATGATCATTCCGAATCCGATCGGAACGAGCAGGAGCGGCTCCCATTCCTTCTTGATGGCCAACGTGATGAACACGATGCCGATCAGGATCATCACCAGGTTCTGCCAACTCGCGTTGGCGAATCCGGTGAAGTACCAGAACTGTTTTAGACTTTCGAATATGATGCCCATCCTCTTATGCTATCTTGACGATTTCGGCACCTTCGAGGACTGAGTCGCCCTTGTTCACGAGGATGGCTGTGACGGTTCCGTCAGCCGGGGCTTGGATCTCGTTCTCCATCTTCATTGCCTCAAGAACGGCCACCTTCTGGCCGGCTTTCACAGCCTGGCCTTCCTTGACGGAGACCTCGATGATAACGCCTGGAAGAGGGGAGGTTACTGGCTTGCCGGCACCTGCCGGGGCGGCTGCCTTAGGGGCTGGTGTCGTGGCCGCTGAGCTTGCCGGAGCGGCGGTCGCGGTGGCTGGCGTCTGTGCCGGTTTCTGTACGGGAGCCGGCGCATTCTCCATCTCAACCTGATAAGACGCTCCGTTCACCGTAACGTCAGCGATGTTTCCTTCCACTGAATTGATGTCAACGTTGTACTCGTTGCCGTTGATCCTGAATTTGTAACTTTTCATATTCTTTTATCTTTATTATCTTGGTAATTGTCTGAAATTCTGTGTCTTGTCGTTCCAGTTGCCGTTTTGTGACGGACGGATCGTGATGACGAAGCTTTCCTCATCGTGGATTCCGCCACCGAGGTAGTCGTCAAGCGCCATAGCGATGGCCGCATAGACCTCTCCGCCGAATTCCTGCGAGAGAGCCATCGAGATCGCCGCGGCAATCTCCGGTGTCATATTCCCGTTCTTTTTAGAAGGTTTTGCTGCTTTGGCCGGTTTCGGCGCCGCCGCTTTCTTGTTGGCGTTGCCGATCCATCCGAAGATGAACGCCAGGATGGTCAGTGCGATGAACACTGTTGAGACCGAAATCAGAGTGAGAACCCATCCGTGTGGGTCTTTCTCCTTCATTATCTGGCTGTTGGTCTTCGCATCCACGTCTCCGTTGTAGGATCCAGGAGTAGGTTTGTCAGTGACTTTTGTCTCGAAATCCATCATCTTCACTCCCGTTGGAACCTTGACGACAGAATAGTCAGCCGGAAGGTCAGTCGGGATGTCGATCGTGTCGATGATGGTGCGCCCGTCATTGCTGACGAGATAGATCGTGGAACCGTTCCGCAGGGTGAAATTCGTGTAATATGTTCCCTGTGAAGCGTTTCCGCTTGCGTAGAAGACAACGCTCTGGCGTGGCTTCAAGGTTGTCGAAGCGTCAGATGCGGGAATATGATATTTCCGCAGGTTGTCCTTGTCATCGGACAGGTAGCAGCCGGCGAACTTCACGCTTCCGTAGGAATTGTTGAAGATCTCGATCCAGCCGTTTCGCTGCCCGTAGCCGTCAGTGAGCCCGTTCGTGTTCTCCACGAGAACCTCTCCGATCCTCAGATCCGAAAGGTTCTGAGCGCCGAGAGCCAATCCGGAGAACAGCAGGACAGCCGATAATATTAATCGTCCAAATCTCTTCATAATATTACAAAGGAAGATTGTCGTGTTTCTTGGCAGGCATCTGCTGCTTCTTTCCCGCAAGCTGCTCAAGGGCCCTGATGATGCGGAAACGGGTGTTGCGAGGCTCGATCACATCATCGATGTAGCCTTTCTCCGCGGCCTGGTAAGGATTGTTGAAGAGCTCTTCGTACTCCTCTTTCTTGGCGGCCCGTATCTTTTGCTGCTCGGCAGGATCCTCGACTGCCTTGATGTCCTTTGCATAGAGCACGTTGACGGCTCCGTCTGCACCCATAACAGCGATCTGTGCTGAAGGCCAGGCATAGACAAGGTCAGCGCGCAAGTGCTTGCTGCTCATAACGATGTAGGATCCGCCGTAGCTCTTGCGGAGCTCGACTGTGACCTTAGGAACTGTGGCTTCGCCGTAGGCGTACAGCAGTTTCGCTCCGTTGGTGATGACAGCGCCATATTCCTGCTGGGTTCCAGGAAGGAATCCAGGCACATCGACCAGCGAGACGATCGGAATGTTGAACGCGTCGCAGAAGCGCACGAAACGGGCACCCTTGCGTGAGGCGTTGATGTCAAGCACTCCGGCGAGCATCTTTGGCTGGTTCGCCACAATTCCGACACTGCGGCCGTTCATATGGGCGAATCCTATGATGATGTTCTTGGCGAACTCCTTGTGGATCTCGAAGAACTTGCCGTCATCCACGATGCTTGTGATGACCTTGTACATATCGTAGGCCTGGTTCGGGTTGTCAGGGATGATCTCGTTGAGGGAGTCGTCAACCCTGCTGACAGGATCGTTGGTCGGAACCCTCGGAGCCTCCTCCATATTGTTCTGAGGAATATAGCTGAGGAGTTCCTTGATCGTGTTGATGCCTTCCTGCTCGTTCTCGGCCGCGAAGTGAGCCACACCGCTCTTGGAGGCGTGAACGCTGGCGCCGCCGAGCTCCTCCTGAGAGACAACCTCACCGAGGACGCTCTTCACGACAGCCGGGCCGGTGAGGAACATATAAGAGGTGTTCTTTACCATCACGGTGAAGTCAGTGAGGGCAGGGGAGTAAACCGCTCCGCCGGCGCAAGGACCGAATATTCCGGAAATCTGAGGGACCACTCCGGACGCGAGGATATTTCTTTCGAATATTTCCCCGTAGCCTGCGAGCGCGTCAACTCCTTCCTGGATTCTCGCTCCGCCGGAGTCGTTGAGGCAGATGAACGGGGCGCCGTTTCTTGTGGCCAGATCCATAGCCTTGCAGATCTTCTCGGCCATAGTCTTTGAGAGGGATCCTCCCGAGACGGTGAAATCCTGTGCCGCCACATAGACCAGACGGCCGTCGATCGTGCCCTGTCCGGTGACTACGCCGTCTCCGTCGAAGTGCTGCCTCTCCATTCCGAAGTTCGTGCAGCGGTGACGGACAAACATATCAAATTCCTCGAAGCTTCCTTCGTCAAGCAGCAGTGCGAGGCGCTCCCTCGCTGTCAACTTGCCTTTCTCGTGCTGGGCATCGATCCTTTTCTGGCCTCCGCCCATCCTGGCCGCGGCTCTGCGCTCGACCAGTTTCTTGATGTTATCCTGCTGGATGCTCATATTTTGTTACTTTAATCAAATTTTTCCAAATCACAAATTTATCAAGAATCCATTATCATTCAAAATTCCTGCCCGCAAAATAGTAAATTTCCGTTGCTTGTGGTGAAATATACATTTTGAATATAAATTATCAGCGATGTCACCATTAGCGCAAAGAAATTTTTCCATAGCAAATTTTTGTAACGTGAAAAATTTGTTGTGGAAAAATTTTTTGCGCCCATCATACCACTCTGTAAAATAAAAAAGGCTGACTAAAAACACTTTCAGTCAGCCTCTAATATTCATTAGTGTAATTATTATTCCGCCGGTTTCAGCGTGCTGTAAACGTTGGTGACATCGTCATCGTCCTCAAGAAGGCCGGTGAGCTTGTC
Source organism: Lachnospiraceae bacterium (assembly GCA_963604455.1). GTDB lineage: Bacteria > Bacteroidota > Bacteroidia > Bacteroidales > UBA932 > Cryptobacteroides. Next base: position 5,721 of record CAVCRL010000008.1, read on the forward strand.
AAGAGTCTCGCGCTGCTCCGGAGTCACGTCCTTCAGATCCACGTTAGGAATCCTCTCGAATCCTCCGGACACGAGCTCGTAGCCGTTGTCCTCGATGTACTTCTGGATCGCTCCGTAGGACTCGTAGGCTCCGTAGATCACCACGTTCTTCGTGATGTTCTCGTCCTTGTCCTCCTGCTCCTCGATGAAAACCTCAGGGTCGTCATCGCAGTCGCAGAGGGCGAGCTGAAGCTCGTCGATGTCCATACCCTCCTGGTATTTGATGCGGAACACGCACTTATGGTCGAACATAAAGCTGACACTGCCGCTGGTTCCGAGAGATCCGCCGCACTTTGTGAAGTAGCTTCTCACATTGGCGACAGTACGGGTGTTGTTGTCGGTCGCCGTCTCGACGAGATAGGCGATTCCGTGAGGACCGTAACCCTCGAACACAACCTCCTTGAAATCTCCCTGGTTCTTCTCAAGGGCCCTCTTGATGGCCTTCTCGACGTTGTCCTTAGGCATATTCTCGCTTCTGGCCTCAGCCATAAGGGCTCTGAGCCTGGAGTTGCCGACCACGTCAGGACCGCCCTGCTTTACCGCGATGGTGATTTCCTTGCCGATCTTGGTGAAGGTCTTCGCCATATGACCCCACCTCTTGAGTTTTCTTTCCTTTCTGAATTCAAACGCTCTTCCCATATTCCTTATTTGGTCTGGTTTTCGATGCGGGTGATGTACTTGTCGATGTCGTAGCCTTCGATTGACTGAGGGTACTGATCCTTGATCTTCTTGTAGAAGGTGAGAGCCTTGGCATTGTCGCCGAGTTCCTCGCAGACCACGCCGGCCTTGAGGAGATAACCGGCGGCGAACATATTGTCAGCCACGGCGGCGGCCTTCTCGAAATATCCGAGAGCGTCGTTGTATTTCTCAAGTCCGACATAGGCGTCGCCTATGCAGCCCTGCGCGCGCGCCGAGAGAAGAGCGTCCTTGCCGTTGTACTTCTTGAGGTAGTCGATGGCCTCCTGATAGTTTCCGAGCTGAAGCTCGCAGACACCTGCATAATAGTAGACATCCTTTCCACCCTTGGCACCGAAATCCTTGATGATCTGCGCGAATCCGAGGACGTTGCCGTCACCGTTGAGAGCCAGTTCGAACTCGCCGTTGCGGAAGTTGGCCTCGGCCGGGAACATCTGCGCGGTGGCTTCCTCGCTCTTAGGCTGGGCGTAGAACTTCTGGTAGGCCACCAGAGCCAACGCGATCACCACGAGGGCGATCAGAATGCCGTAGATTGTCTTTTTGTTCTCACGGAAGAACTGGTCGGTCTTGGACACGGTCTCGATGACCTTCTCCTCACGCTCCTGCTCTTTCTCCTTTAAAATTGCATCTTGCTTTGCCATTTCTATAAAGTTTTTGTTATTATCGAATAATAGTCCGCAAAAATAGGAAAAAATGTTTAATCCTGCAATATTCAGAGAGTGGTCTGTCCCCGCATCCGGAGGAGAGCTTTCGCGGGAAAAAGAATTTGACTATTTTTGAGGAAAATATAGTGGGAATGAGACATCTGTGTGTGGTCGCCTGCGCCGTCGCCCTTGCCGTGGCTTCCTGCTCGGGGAACGTAGGCGGACTGAAGAAGCTTGACAAGGTCATCGCCGACCAGAAATATTACCGGGACAGTCTGGAAAGTTCAATGAATATCATCCGTCAGGGATTGGAACAGGCTTCGACTGATTCGGTCAGATGGGAGTGCGCCAGAAGGCTGTTCTCCGGCTACTATCATTATAGTCAGGATTCTTCGTCGAGGTATCAGGGGCTTATGGAAAAATATGCCTCGGATGACTCCCAAAGATTCTTGGCTAGGCTTCAGAAGGTGCGGATCCTGCTTGTCCGTAACGAGGAGGATCTTGCGGCGTCCGTGTTCAACGGCCTTGACACTTCATCGGTCAAGGGAATGGAACTTCTCAAGGACTATCTACAGTGCGAGGCTGTACTCTGTGCCGAGATGCTTGCCTCCGATGTCTCTGATGATGAGAAAGATCGTTATCGTGAGCGTCTTCGTTCGGCCAGGACGAGGTCGTTGGCGATAGACTCCACCTCTTTCTACGCCCGGAGAATGAAGGCGCAGCTTTGCAGGGACAGCGGCGACACCCTTTCCGCGGTCTCGATTCTGAAGGACCTTTATAATAGTAGTGACAACCCGCACGAGAAAGCCTCGGTGGCCTATAACCTTGCCAGAATCCACGAGCGGATGGGGGATGACAAGGAACGTTTTGACTGGCTCGTCACCAGCGCGACGTATGACTTCAAGAATGCGGAAAGGGCGTATATGTCTCTTTATGAGCTGGCTTTGATCCTGTATGACAAGCATCATTACCGAAAGGCTGAGCAGTACATCAGCCAGAATCTGATGGATGTGATCGCAGGTAATTTCAGCAAACGCCTCGGGGATTCAGGCAAAGCCAACCTCATCATAACCGACACAGTCCAGAGGGTGACCAGATCCAGGGCGAGATGGCTTGCGGTCGGAATATGTCTGGTGACAGTTCTGCTTGTGATCATTCTGACGCTTCTGCGCCGCGAGGTCCGGCACAAGGAGCAGATGGAGGAGACGAACAGAAGGCTCGTGGACGCGAACAAGATCCGTAACGGCTACGTGTTCAGGTATATGGAGCTTTCCGTGCGCTACATTGACAAGATCGGCCAGACGAGAAATGATATCAGAGCCCTCGCCAAGTCGGACGGTCTGGAAGCGGTGATGAAGGCTTTGCGGTCTCCGTCGGTTATGTACAACGAGTACGAGAACTATTACCGCATCTTCGACGAGACCTTTCTGGGAATATACCCGGACTTTGTAGAGAAGGTCAACGCTTTGTTGTCCGAGGACGCCCGCTTTGACCTTGGCGGGGAGAAGACTCTGCCTACGGAACTCAGGATTCTGGCCGCCATCCGCATCGGGATAACCGAGAGCGGAAAGATAGCCAAGTTCCTTAAATGCTCCCCTAACACGGTCTATACCTACAGGACAAAATTGAAGCGCTCGGCAGTGTGTCCAAAGGAGGTTTTTGAGGCGGAAATCTCAAAAATATAGTAGTAACCGTTCTTTAATGGTCTATATTTTAAACGATATAATCGTATAGGTGACCTATGTGTATATTTATTGATAGACAATGATTTATCAATGAATAAGTGTCTATATTCTTCTGTAATCAGTCTATATTTCATCGCACGGGTATTGGGCAATCCGCCGCGATTGGCGAATTTTGCATCGCGGTTGGTTCCGGACTACATCGGAGCCGTCGCCTTGATGGCTTGCCCATCTTGGAAAAGTTAATACCTACTTTTAACCAAAAATAACTCATAATGAAGATTAGACTGATTCTGATTTTCGTGGTCGCGGCTTTGTTGTGTCCGGTCTTCGCTGAAGCCCAGGCGCAGCAGGGAACGATCACTGTGACGGGTACTGTCGTGGATGAGAGAGGGGAGCCTTTGCCTGGCGCGTTCGTGCTTGTGCCTGGAACGACTAATGGCACCTCTACCGACGCCGCCGGCAAGTTCTCAATCAATGTGTCCGCGGGAGGCTCTTTGGAGGTCCAGTTTATGGGATATGAGACGAAGAAGGTCTCAGTCCCTAAGGAACGCCGGAACATCTCCGTGTCTCTGTCCCCGGACAAGAACCTTACACTTAACGAGGCCGTGACCATCGCTTACGGCTCTGTGCGCAAGCAGGACCTGACCGGTTCTGTGACCAATGTTAAGATGGCCGATGTGAAGGACGCACCTGTCCTTTCCGTTGACCAGGCCCTTCAGGGAAGGATCGCCGGAACGGACATTATGACCACATCCGGTGAGCCGGGAGCGGCCACGTCGATCCGTATCCGTGGAACCCGTTCGATCATCGCGTCCAACGAGCCTCTTATCGTGGTGGACGGCGTGATGGACGCTGTCTCTGACCTTGGAGACCTTAACTCGGCAGACATCGAGTCCATCTCCGTGCTCAAGGACGCCTCGTCCACGGCCATCTATGGTTCCAGGGGATCCAACGGTGTCATCATCGTCACGACCCGACAGGGCTCCACGGGAAGCAAGCCGAGAATCACGTTCAAGGCCGAGGCCGGCATAAGCCAGCTGCCTAAGAAACTGGATCTGATGAACGCCAGCGAGTTCGCCCAGTACAGGAATGACATCGCTCTGTTCCAGTCATCCAACACGGACGCGGTGCCTGGCGCGGCTCCTTCCGAATATCCTTATCCGGATCCCCTTTCCTACGGGCAGGGCACCGACTGGATCGGTGCTATAATGAGGACTGCGGCCTACCAGAACTACAACCTGTCTCTCTCGGGAGGAAACAAGGAGGCTTCCTACTATGCGTCCCTTGGCTACAACGACACCGAGGGTATCGTGAAGAACAGCGGCCAGACCAGATACACCGGCAGGATCAACCTTGACCGTCAGCTCTTCAAGTGGATGAAGGTCGGGTACAAGGGCTCCTACACCTACCGCTCTCAGGACAAGCTCCTTGCGAACATCGGCGGCACGAGCACCCGCTCGGCTATGTACCTGAGCCCGCTTCTGAAGAAGACGGACTACTACATCACCGATGACGAGGACAATGTCACCACGACCTACAATCCTCCTACCGCACTCATCGCGATGAGGACCAACTATGTGACAAGACTTTCGGCCAACCATTCCGTCTATGTGGAGATCGAGCCGGTAAAGGACCTGAAACTCAGGAGCAGCAACTCTTACTACAGCTACCAGCAGCACGGGTTCATCTATAATCCGAGCACCCTTCCGGCGAAGAATCCGGGGGAGGGCGGAGACGCCACCAGAAACGAGCGGGATGATATGACCCTCTCCAGCGAGAACACTGTAACCTACGCCTTGAAGAAGAATGGGCACAGGTTCGATGTCCTCGGTGGCTTCACGGCGTACCGGTTCAAATCCGACAGGCTCGCCATCTCCGGCTCCGGCTATATGGTGGACGATGTGAAATGGAACAATATGGGAGGCGTGACCGACAAGAACACGCTCAGCCCAAGCTCCGCTTCCGTCTCCACGACCAAGATGTCTTTCCTCGCCAGGGCCAACTATAATTATAAGTCACGTTATTACATCACCGTGACAGGCCGTGCGGACGGCGCTTCCAACTTCGCCGCCAACAACAAATGGGGATTCTTCCCTTCGGCGGCCTTGAAATGGAACGTCAAGAAGGAGAACTTCCTGAAGCACGCTTCCTGGATTGACGAGCTTTCACTCAGGCTCAGCGCCGGACGCACCGGAAACGACGCTGTTGACGCTTACAGAAGCCTTGAGATGCTCTCCACGACTTCCAAGGGCTACATATTCGGAGGAAGCCAGGCGGCGGCGTATTTCAGGGGACAGCTTCCAAGCCCGGACCTCACCTGGGAGAAGACTGACCTTTATAATGTGGCGACCGATATGTCCTTCTTCAACAGCAGGCTCAATGTCACGGCCGAGGCCTACGTCTCCAAGACCAGAGACCTTCTTATGGAGGTGCAGGTGGCTTCCCAGACCGGATTCAACTCCCATTTCGTGAACCTTGGAAACACTTCCAACTACGGTGTTGAGCTTTCCATCGAAAGCCGCAACATCGTGCGGAAGGGCTTCACCTGGACCACGAACCTTACGATGTCCCACAACAGGCAGAATGTGGACAACATAGGAACCTCTGAATATGTCTCCGTGGCAGACTCGGGCGGAAACAACCCGTTTATGATGCACGGATTCGTGAAAGGCTATCCGCTCAACGCGCTTTGGGGATTCCGTTACGCCGGAGTATGGCACAACACTGAGGAGTTCAAGCGGAACGAGGTCACGCACGCCTACACGTCATCCTCTGTGATCACGCCTGACAAGTACGACATCAACCTCGGAACGCCTCGATACTATGACATAAACAACGATGGTACGCTTGACCAGAAAGACCTTGTCTATCTTGGCAACGCTGACCCGTGGCTGTACGGAGGCGTGCAGAACACGTTCACCTTCGGAGATTTCCGTCTCGGTGTCTATGTCGCATACTCGTTCGGCGGAAAGATCTACAACTACTCGGAGCTGTTTATGGCCGGAGGCAACACCACAAACCAGTACCGGTATATGGTAAACTCCTGGCATCCGGTCAGGAATCCTGATTCGGACTACCCGAGGGCAGGCGGCACGATGTCCAAGGACGTGCCGAGCGACAGGATGGTCTATGACGCTTCCTACGTCAGGCTGAAGAACGTCTCGCTGGGCTACACGCTCGATATGTCCAAGAAGGTCAAGTGGCTGAAGGACATAACCTTTAACCTCAGCGGCGAGAACATCCTGCTTTGGAAGAAGTACAACGGATTCGACCCTGATGTCTCATCCTCAGGCAGCGAGTCCACGCTGAGGCGTCTGGATATGGGCGCTTACCCTAAGGCGAGGACCATAGTGTTCAGTGTGCAGTTCAGATACTAATCATCGACAGAAATGAAACTTAAGAATATATTGACAGTGATTTTCGCTGCGGCCGCGTTCTCGGCGTGCAGCCTTGAGGAGGACACGTCCACATTCGCCAACTCCAAGTCGTTCTACAAGAACGAGCAGCAGTGCAGGGCGGCGTTGAACTCCTGCTATATTCCTATGAAGGATCTCTATTCCTACAAGATGATGCTCGCCACGGAGTGCGCGACTGACCTGGCATATTCAAGATCATCGACGCAGGACGCGCAGCTGGACATCTCGCCGGCGAACCCGCGTTTCGGAGCCGATGTCTGGAACAACGGCTACAAAGGAATACGCTACTGCAATGAGGCCATCACCGGAATCGAGGGCTCCAACCTTGACGAGAAGGTAAAGGCTCCGCTGGCGGCCGAGGGCAAGATTATGCGGGCCTTCTACTATTGGCTTATGACATCGTTCTTCGGGGATATTCCTTTCTACACCGAGGATGTCGCTGACGAGGCGACCCTTGCGAAAGTGGCGAAGCTTCCACGTATGTCGGCGGACTCTACCCGAGCCTGGCTTATCAAGGACCTTCAGGAGTGCCTTCCGAGCCTTCCGTTGAAAAGGTCTTCCGAGATCGCTGACAACAGGGTCGGAGCGGCCGTGGGCTATATGCTCATCGCCAAGATGGCCCAGTGGAACAAGGAGTGGCAGGTGTCGCTGGACGCTTGCCGGAAGATCGAGGAGATCTACGGATCTCTGGAGCAGTACCCGCTGTCGGACATCCCTTTCAGGATGAAGAACACACCGGAGTCCATCCTGGAGGTGCAGCACACCTATTCCGCCGGAGGACTGGACTATACCTCCAACCTGGCCTGCCTTTGTATGCCTTACAGAAGGAGCGGCAACAAATATGACGGGGTCGTGATCGAGGAACTCGGCGACAACGCCACGTGCTGGGCTCCGGCGCAGGCCAACAACTATCTGGTCAACAACCTGCTCGCGGAGGAGAACAATGACCTCAGACGCCCGATGACAATCGTCAGGGAATGGAACGGCCAGATGTTCAACACGATGAAGAACACCACGACGACGGCGTTCCTCGGTCCTAAGTTCTGGTGCCCGGATATGCAGAGCAACCACGACCACAACAACTACAAGATTTTCCGCTACGCCGATGTCCTGATGATGATCGCCGAGGCTCACTGTATGCTTCAGGACGATATGGACGCGGCCCTCAAGTACTTGAATATGACGAAAATCCGCGCCGGGATAAGGCTTTACGACAAGCACACGTGGAAGAGGATCCGCGAGGAGATTATGGCGGAGCGCGGACGTGAGCTCTTTGGAGAGTTCCAGAGGAAGTTCGACCTCGTCAGGTGGGGAACCTGGTACGAGCGAACGGAATCCGAGACCAGGTCCGTCGCACTGAAGACCAACATCCTCCCTTGCCACAGGTATTACCCGATCCCTGCCGTGCAGGTGGCCTACTCAGGCTATGCGCTTGACAATAAGGAATATGAACAATACGGAGTACAATAATAAACACTGAATGAATATGAAACATACAACCATACTTAGGAATGCCCTGACAGCGCTTCTGGCCGCGGCCGCCCTTTTCGCGGCCTCCTGTCAGGAAGAGAAAGAGTCTCCGACAAGGATGACCCTCGCTGTCAATGACACTACTATGAACCTTTCCAGCAAGGCCAGCCAGCAGCACGTGCTGGTCTATGCCAAAGGCAGCTGGAACGCAAAGCTTGGCGAGAACGCTGACTGGGCCACTCTCGACAAGGCTGACGGCTCGGGAAACGGTGAGTTCGTCCTGAATGTAACCAACAATGAGGGACTCCGCCGCCGCGCGGACATCGTTCTGACGGCCTCAGGAGTGAGCAAGACCATTTATATTCATTTGAATCAGGATGGCGCGCTCGGCAATCCTAAGATCACGTTCGAGGACACGGACAAGCATTACATCGCTTGGTCCACAGATGATCACATCACCTTCAAGTCCAATGTGGACGAGTCTCTAATGAAGGCGGAGGCTTCCGAGGACTGGATCACCGGCCTCACTGTCGAGGACGGCAAGCTGAGCTACAGCGTGGGCGAGAACACGACCGGCGAGGAGCGTACCGGAACCTTGATCCTCTCCTACACGGATGACGAGGCCACCTACCGCGCCACGGCGACTATCACCCAGGGATCAGAGGCGGGTTATCTTATCCTTGACGAGACCCAGATGACGGTTGAGGCCTACGCTTCCGCCAAGTCCGTGACCTGGAAGGCCAACCTCGGGACATTCTTCCCGTCGCTGACCAACTCTGTCACCTATGAAGGCACCCAGAAGGACTGGATTTCGGACATCGTGATGTCAGAGGAAGGCGTGACGTTCAATGTCGCCGCCAACGAGATAAAGTCCGAGCGCACGGCCACAATCAAGTTCGAGCTCGCCGAGAAGGGCGTGTCCGCCGAACTGAAAGTGACACAGATCATCCCTACCAAGCAATATTCATTCGCCGAGCTCCGCGCGCTTCTGACTTCCGCAGGTGAATATAAGTTCGACGGCGACTGGTTCGAGGCCGTGGCTGTCGCTGACGGAGGAAAGGAGAATATGGACACAGATCCGATGCTCTCAGCCTCGTCAATCGACTACAACGAGTCCGCGACGACGAACTACCTGCAGGGAGTTGACGGGAAATATGGCCTGAGGATCAAGGTGGCGACCGCCGCCGACAACACCCTCAAGAGGGGCGACAAGGTCAAGGTATCCCTTACCGACGCCACCCTCGTCCGTGAGGACAATCCGGTGCGGTACACCCTCAAGGGGCTCACAGCCAACAGCTTCACCGTTGAGTCCAGCGGCAATGCCGCGTCTGTCTCCAGGACAGTGTCACAGATCGGTGACGAAGACATCTACACGCTTGTCACACTGAAGAATGTGGAGATAGCCTTCTGCTACGGAAGCTACAACAACGTCCGCACGACCTGGATCAGCACCAATATGCAGAATTTCGACTACAGGATCCTTCGTGACGCGAACGGAGCGAGGATGAATATGCTCGTGAACAGCAACACTCCTTGGGCCATCACTGACAACGGCGTGCCGCAGGGTTCAGGTGACATCACGGGTGTCGTTGTTAGCTCTACATCTGATTTCCACAGCGCCGAGCAGCTCGGAAAGTATCAGATCCGTCCTATCGACTTGAGCGACATCGCTTTGAAGACCACGGGATTCAGCGAGACCCTTGTCGAGTGGTTCTGGCCTGGAACACCGACCGACCATAAGACCGGAGACACATTCGATCCGTCGGTCGGAACCGGAGTTATGAGCAGCGTCGGCGGCAAGCCTAACCAGACTGACTCGTTCCTCAACTTTACAGGAAAGCCGGACACCGCCACTGACAGGGCCAGGGGAACACGTTTCGATGCCATCTGGTGGAAATCAGGAGCTGCCAACGCTTCGGTACAGTGGTCGTTCTCGACAGCGTCCGTAAGCGGAAAGAAGCTGGCGTTCATCTTCTCGTCCGCTATGGGACAGATGAAGGAGGACGCGACCGGCCAGGCTCCGGTCAACTGGAATCTGGAATATTCCACGGACGGAACCAACTTCAAGACGGTTCAGAAAGTCTTGATCAGACCTCTCCCTGCGAAGGCTTCCAAGATGAAGTCACTCCCTGCCGCTCTCGATGAATATTGCATCGATCTCCCGACCGAGGTCGCCGGCAAGGACAACGTCATCATCCGCCTCATTCCGGCCGATGGCACCACCATCAACTTCAAGACCGGTGAGTACACCGAGCAGGTGACTTACGCCAAGGCTCAGTATATGCGTTTCGGCGCTGTCGCTGTCAAATATGTAAAATAATGAATATGAATAGAATATATTCAATTATTGCCAGCCTTTTCACTGTGTGGGCCTTCTCGGCCTGCACGGTGGATGACGTGGAGAGGTTCGAGTTCTCGGAATTCGGGATCTCCCAGTCCGAGGTCATATTCCCGGCCAGGGCGGAATACAACGACGGGAAGGTTGTGACTGATCTCAAGAAGGACATCCAGATACTCTCGAACCAGGACTGCTTCGTCACCTACTGCGACGGTGAGGTCGATTGGATGAGGATCAGGAACCTGGAGGACTATCAGGTCTGCCGTCAGATCGCCTTTACGGGAGACTGCACCTTCCGCATCGAGTGCGACCAGAACGATGACTATGCCAGGATGGTGAAACTCTTGGTGCAGACATCCTCCAGAACCGACACCTTGGTTGTCCGCCAGAGCGGAAAGCGTGAGCCAAGCCTCAGACTGGCTTCCAGCTCGCTCATCCTTGACGGAAGCAAAGGCGGGTCACAGAGTGTGGCTTATTCAACGAATATCACTGACCTCGAATCCATTGAGTGCGTCGTCAGCTATCCGTCCGATCAGGAATGGATCACTTCCGCGACTGTCGGGGACGGCTCGTTGACAATCAATTACGATGCGAACGCCGACAAGGAGAACCTTCGCACCGCTTCCGTGAAACTCTCTTACACGGACGGGTTCGGGACTGAATATTCACAGACTTTGTACGTCATTCAGAAGACAGGGAATGACGGTCTGGGCAAGTCGATGTCGTTCTCCGAGATCCGTTCTTTGGGACGTGCCGGAGAGACTGTCACCATTGATGACTATGTGATGCTGGAAGGCTATGTGGTCGGAAACAAGGAATCCGGCAACAGCGGGGAGAACGAGAAACTCTCCACCACCAGCTCGGACAACACCTCATATTTGAAGGACATCTATGTGGAGAGTCTTGACGCGGCTTATGGTTTCCTGATAAAGGCCGAGACCGCCGAGGACAACATATTCGCAAGATACGACAAGGTCACCCTGCTTCTCAAGGGGATGACTATCAGGAAGGAACTGGAGCCGGAAAGGTATGTCATCGAGGGCTTTACGACGGCCAATGTGGTCGGACGCGAGGCCGGTACCTCCGCTCCGGAGAAAGAGAAGTATATCTCCGAACTCACAGACAATGACCTCTATACTCAGGTGACGCTGAAGGATTGCGAGTTCGCTGTCCGGAAAGGCTCCCTGACTCCGGTCAACGATGCCTACACCCTCTCAAGCGGAAAGGGATTCATCTCCAAGTACCCTCGGCTTGTGCGGGACATCCAGGGCAACACCATCTACACGTACACCAACACGACCTGCCCTTACCGCAGGGATGGAGTGAAACTTCCTTACGGATCCGGAACCCTTACCGGAGTCGTGGTGTCCGAGCTCTATCCGAACTATGTGTACGGGGACAATGACGATGACGACCTGTGCGGCAACATCGGACGCTACCAGATCCGCCATCAGGCATATTCAGACATCGCTTTCGACAAGGAAAGGACGTTCTCTAACATCCTTCTGGAGTTCAGGTACGCCGCAGGGTTCAGAAGCGAGGACGGAGTGTCGTATTTCCGTCCGACAGAGGGACAGGCCACGGCCCGTTTCCTCCATTCGACAGGCGCGGCTGTGACATACTGCCCGTCCACATTCAACTATATCGGTTGGACCGGAACATCGGCTGGAGTGGCTCCGTTCAAGAACCATAAGGGTGTGGACGCCTCGCTGGACGAGCCGCTTGGATATTCATTCGCCACTGGCTATTATTTTGACTATTCCGGCACGAATAGTGACGGAAAGGGCAAGGTCGATTCGAGAAGCAAGAACAATTCATACAACGGAGCCTCCGCGAAGATCTATGACGGTTGGATGTCAAAGGCTTGGTGGAACGATGCGACCGACAAGGCTGAGTCCTGGATAATCGAGTTCTCCACGAAGGATGTCGCTGCGAGTCACATTTCGATGCAGTTCACCTCTTACGGAGCCCAGACCGGAGCCACGGGTAAGACCCCGTATTTCTGGACGGCGTTCTGGTCGGAGACAGGGGATCTGTCCGATGACGCGGCCTGGCACAAGATCGCTGACTATGTGGTTCCGGACGGAGTCGTGAACGGCCAGGAGAGGGATTGGCAGCTGCCGGCCTTCAAGCAGTATGACTTCGCTCTTCCGCTGGAGATCCTTGGCAAGGAGAAGGTATTCATCCGCCTTAGGCCTTCAAGCAAGGACACCAACACCGGCTATTTCGGCGAAGGCAGCATCGCTGACGGCACCGACTCGGGAAATGGTATTGATTATTTCGCCATAAGATACAATTAGAGCAATGAAAAGAATATTATCGATAATGATGATGGCCACCGTCCTCGCTTCCTGCGGGAAGACGGAGGCCGACAAGCCCGAGACCGAGATCTCCGAGCAGCCGCAGGCGGGACGGACGGAGATAAAGGTGATGTCATCCAATGTCAGGAACGGATCGGAGGATTCGGGAATCAAGCTTTGGTCCTACAGGAAAAACGCCTATCTGTCGATGCTCAGCGATGTCCAGCCAGACATCATCGGCTTGCAGGAGGCCAAGAAGCACACCCTGAAGGATCTCGCTGTCGCCACTGAATATGAGATTTACAATGTCTATGAATATGACGGCTCGAATCCGACCGTCGTCAACGATCATCTTCCGCTGAACGCCATAATGTTCCGCAAGTCCCTTTTCGAAAGGCTGGACGCAGGGGTGTTCTACTACAATGAGGAGGATCATCTGAAGCCTGTGCACTACCCGTGCGGGGCTTCCGGATGGCAGGTCAGAGGCTGCGTGTGGGTGAAGCTGAAGGTCAAGGCCACAGGCAGGACAGTGTATTTCTTCGACACCCACTACACCCACGATCCCGAGATTATGGACGCTGACGGGAACAAGATATTCAACATCGAGCCTCGCCGAAAGGCCTCCGAGATCCTTGTGGGCGAGATTGAGGCGAAGGTGAAAGGCGAGAACGCCGCGGTGTTCGTCACTGGGGATCTGAACTGCGCCAGATCGGACGGTGCCACCAGAAACGGCCCGAGGAGCCTTGAGCCGCTTGTTGAATATATGTGGTCGGCCAGGGAGGATGCCAAGTACTATGACGGCGCTGTCAGCTTCAACGGATTCGATCCGGACTACAACAAGGCCAGCGGCAACATCGACCACATCTTCTACCGTGGAGCCGAGGCACAGGAGTTCATCACTGTCAACGGTCACGACTATGGGGTCTATTTCATCTCGGACCACTATCCTGTAACCTGCACATTTATACTTTAGAATGAAGAGAATATTATTGTTTTTCGCACTGCTTTCGGTGGCCGCCGGATTGTCCGCGGCCCCGAAGGCTTTCACTCTGAAATCCCCTGACGGGCGGATGAAGGTTGAGATCTCCACGGACGGAGGAATCCGTTACAGTCTGACCCACGATGATGTCCTTCTGCTGGAGAACTCCGGCCTGTCGATGTCTCTGACGGACGGCACCGTTTACGGCGAACAGGAGTCCAAACTTAGACGCGCGAGAACCTGTTCAGTTGACAGAACCGTGAAGGCCGTGGCCTACAAGAAGGCCGAGGTAAGGGAGAACTACAATGAACTGACCCTTGAATATCGTGGCTTCAAGGTCATATTCAGGGCTTATGATGACGCTTGCGCCTACAGGTTTATCTCGCTGTCCGACAAGCCTTTCGTCGTGAAGGACGAGCAGGCGGACTTCCGCTTCCCGGAGGACAGGACGGCGTATATTCCTTATATTCATAAAAAATGGAAAGGGTCGTTGGATGAGATTCTGGAGAATGACTTCCAGTGCCCGTACACTCACTCGCTCCTTTCCGAGTGGAACGAGCGCTACAGCATCGCACCGATTCTGGTGGAATGTCCTGAGGGCAAGAAGGTTGTGATCACCGAGGCGGATCTGATGAACTACCCGGGAATGTTCCTTTACAACTATAAGAAGGGCACCGGGGAGACATTGAGCGGGTATTTCGCCCGTGTGCCGGACAAGACCGAGATCGGCGGGCACAATATGGTGCAGGAAAAGATAGATTCGAGGAAGGATTATATCGCTGAGTGCCAGCCTTTTGAAAAGTTTCCTTGGAGGGTTGTGGCCGTCTCGTCGTCCGACAAAGAGCTGACCGATTCGGACATCGTCTGGAAACTCGCCACCCCTGCCGCCGACACTGACTGGTCCTGGGTGCGTCCCGGCAAGGTGGCCTGGGACTGGTGGAACGCCTGGAATATCAAGGGTGTGGACTTCGAAGCCGGAGTCAACAACGACACCTACAAGTACTACATCGACTTCGCCGCCGCCAATCACATTGAATATGTCATCCTCGATGAAGGTTGGGCGGTCAAGTACGCCAACGACCTGAGCCAGGTTGTCCCGGAGATTGATCTTGAGGAGCTTGTCGCTTACGGCAAGGAGAGGGGAGTCGGCATAATCCTTTGGGCTGGCTACTGGCCTTTCGCCAAGGATATGGAGAACGTATGCCGCCATTTCTCCGAGATGGGGATCAAGGGATTCAAGGTGGACTTTATGAACCGTGACGACCAGCCGATGGTGGATTGGTACAGGAGGGCCGCCGAGATGTGCGCCAAGTACCATCTTCTGATGAACTTCCACGGGGCCTACAAGCCGACCGGACTTCAGCGTACCTATCCGAACGTGGTCAATTTCGAGGGCGTTCACGGTCTGGAGCAGATGAAGTGGAGCGATCCTTCGGTCGATCAGGTCACCTACGATGTGACGATCCCGTTCATCAGGATGCTGGCCGGCCCGATGGACTACACCCAGGGAGCGATGCGGAACGCCACCAAGAAGAACTACAAGCCGATCCGCACCGAGCCGATGAGCCAAGGTACACGCTGCCGCCAACTTGCTGAATATGTTGTCTTTGAGTCTCCTTTGAATATGATGTGCGACTCTCCGACCAACTATATGGCCGAGCAGGAGTGCACGGATTTCATCGCCGCCATCCCTACCGTCTGGGACGAGACCGTCGCTCTGGACGGAAAGGTCGCTGAATATGTGGTTATGGCAAGACGCAAGGCTGATACCTGGTATGTCGGGGCGATGGCCGGTTGGGACGGCCGCGAGATGGAGATCGACTTCGGGTTCCTGCCTGAGGGGGAATATTCAATGACGGTTTTCCGTGACGGTGTCAACGCCCACAGGATAGCTTCCGACTACAAGAAGGTGACGATGGCTGTGCCTTCAGACAGAAAAATGAAAATCAAGATGGCCCCTGGCGGTGGCTGGGCTGCGGTCATCACTCTAAAAAATCAATAGCGATGAATATTTTTGCGCGTGGAATCATCACAGCGGCGGCCCTGGTGCTTGGCGCGGGCTCGCTGAACGCCCAGGATTTTATCCTTCAGGCTCACAGAGGACTTTCAAACAAATTTCCGGAGAACACCTCGCTCTCGTTCTTCGAGGCTGCCAAGATCCCGGTCTATAAAGGGATGGAGACTGACGTGAGTATGACCAAGGACGGTGTCCTGGTCTGTATGCACGACAGCAAGCTCGACCGTACCACTAACGGGACCGACACTCTTTGGAAGTACACGATGGAAGAGTTGCAGGAACTGTGGATTGACGGAGGCTACGGCTGGAACGAGAAGTACAAGGAGACGCTCAGGATCCCTACGTTCGAGACCTATCTTGAGGCCTGCAAGCTTGGCGGATTCACTCCGTACGTGGAGCTCAAGTGGGTTGAGGGCGAAGGCATCAGAAAGACGATCAAGGCTCTTCACGACTTCGGATTCGACGGAAACTATGTGCTGACATCCTTCAAGTGGGATAATATTCTTACGGCATCGACGATGACCGACGCTCCGCTGGAGTTTATGAAGGGCAGGTTCACCAAGGAGATGATCGACACTTGCGCCGCCAAGGTCAAGAATCTGGTGATCAGACCGAAATCCACGAATGTGACACAGGAACTTGTGGATTACTGCCATTCCAAAGGAATCCAGGTCGAGTGCTACGGAATCCCTGTCGGGAATGGTGAGCTTGTCAAGAAACTGATCTCGATGGGAGTGCGAGGAGGAACCTGCAATGACTGGGAAGGCCTCGGTCTGGACGGGAACCTTTCCACACAGACCTATCCTCAGTGGCTTGATTCCGCGGCGATCTACCACATCTATCCGTCCTCCTTCAAGGACAGCGACGGTGACGGCTACGGGGATCTTGAGGGAATCCGCTCGAAACTGGATTATGTCAAGGAGCTGGGATTCAACACGATCTGGATCAGCCCGGTGTTCTGCAGCGAGTTCGAGGACGGCGGCTATGACATCACCGACTACTATAAGATAGACCCTCGTTTCGGGACGAACTCCGATCTGGTAAGGCTCGTTGACGAGGCTCATTCCAAAGGACTGAAGGTCTGCCTGGATCTTGTGGCCGGCCACACCTCGGACAAGCATCCGTGGTTTGTCGAGTCCGCCAATGGGGACAGTAACGGACACTACGCCGACTACTATCTCTGGACGGATGCCTCCAAGGCCGATGTGCGCAAGTCCGAGAAGAAGAAATGGGTCGCCAAGGAATATCCTCGCGGCAAGATGTATATGAAGAACTACTACGATGTTCAGCCGGCCTTGAACTACGGCTATCTGTCACCGGATCCGTCCAAGCCTTGGGAGCAGTCCTACGACTCTCCGGGTCCGAGGATGGTCAGACAGGAACTCAAGAACATCATTTCGTTCTGGTTCGACAAGGGTGTGGACGGGTTCCGCTGCGATCTCGCCTGGTCTCTGGTCAAGGGGGATGACAAGGAGTTCAATGGAGTCCGCAGGCTCTGGAACGAGATCTTCTCCTGGACTGCCGCGAACTATCCGGACAGGATATTCCTTTCCGAGTGGTCCAGCCCTGTTGAGTCGATTTCTTGCGGATTCGACATCGACATCATCCGCCACAATGGATGCGGAACCACAATGTACCGCGACTTGGTTTACAACACAGAGCGCGGCGCCGACCGTGAGACGGGAATATATCCTCCGAAGGATTGCTGGTTCGACAAGTCCGGAAAGGGACAGATCGCGTCGTTCGTGGTGCCTTTCGAGGAGATGTACCGTAAGACCCTCGGCCACGGATTCCCGTGTATGCCTACCTCCAGCCACGACACTTGGAGGATGAACCGCAACCAGAGATCCACTCCTGAGGAACTCAAGGTGATGATGACATTCTTCCTTACGATGCCTTGGGTGCCGATCGTCTATTACGGAGAGGAGATCGGGATGAGGTCTATGGACGGCGTTCCGGCCGTTGAGGGAAGCCGTGACAGGTCGGCTGAGAGGACTCCTATGCAGTGGTCCGACGGCCCGACCGCAGGATTCTCCACCTGTGATCCGTCTAAGCTTTACCTGCCTGTGGACGAGAGCCCTTCGAGGCCGACGGTCGAGAAAGAGATCAATGATCCCGCTTCAATATATTCGTGGACAAAAGGTCTGCTGGCGCTCCGTGCCTCCGTTTCCGCTTTGGGAAACACCGGCGGTTGGAAATATATCAGCGACCCTCAGTTGCCTTATCCCGCTGTGTATGAAAGGTTTTCTGATGACGGGAAATATCTTGTGATCATCAACCCTCGTTCCGAGAAGGCTTCCGCCGAGGTCTCCGGCTACAAGAAACTGGAGGTGGTCTATGGCGATCCTAAGGCGCTTTCCGTCAAGAAGGTATCCGGCGGACTCTCCCTCAGGATCAAAGGCGTTAGTTCCGTAATCTGCAAAGTGACCGAGTAAATGAAAAAGATAAAACTGGGACTGTTCCCGAAAGTTCTGATAGCGATAGCGTTGGGTTCCCTGCTCGGACTCATCGCGCCTGATGTTCTCGTGCGCATCCTCAAGACATTCAATGTCCTGTTCGCCCAGATCCTCAAGTTCATCGTGCCCCTTCTGGTGCTGGGACTTGTGACCCCTTCCGTTGCGAACCTCGGAAAGGGAGCCGGGAAGATGCTGATAGCCGTTATGGTAATCTCCTATCTCTCCACGGTAGGCGCCGGCCTGTTCTCCTACGGCTGCGCCACCGAACTCTTTCCGCACTACCTTCAGGTAGGCGAGATCTCGACATCGGCCGTGGACGGCAAGACTTTCGAGCCGTACATCAACCTGAAGATCCCTCCGGTCTGCGACATCCTGACGGCTCTGCTTCTGTCCTTTATGGTGGGAGTCGGGATCATATTCACAGGTGCCAACGGACTGAAGAAAGGCTTTGACGAGTTCGGCGAGATCGTGAAACTCACCATCGAGAAGGTGATCATCCCGCTTCTGCCGTTCTACATCTTCACTATGATGTGCGAGATGAGCGCCTCCGGCAAGCTGGCCGCCGTGATGGGCTCGGGAGTCAAGGTGATCGGAACAGGAGTGGTCCTGTCGATCTGCTACCTGATCCTCCAGTACATCATCGCCGGTGCGGTCGCCGGAAAGAATCCGTTCAAATGCCTCTGGAACATCATCCCGGCCTATCTGACGGGATTCTCAATCTGCTCCAGCTCGGCTGTGATTCCGGTGACCCTTGACTGCGCCATCAAGAACGGCACCCGCAAGGACATCGCCGATTTCGTTGTGCCTCTTTGCTCCACCGTCCATATGTGCGGATCGACCATCAAGTTGACCGTCACCTCGGTGGCTGTGGCCTATATGTGCGGAATCGACATCTCGTTCGGCCTGTTTATGAACTTTGTCCTGCTTCAGGCCATCGCAGCTGTCGCCGCTCCGGGAGTGATGGGCGGTGTCCTGATGGCTTCCGTGGGCCTTCTGGAGTCGGTCCTTGGCTTCACTCCGGACCAGTGCGCCTTGATGATGACCATCTACCTTGCCCTTGACGGTTACGGCCCTGCCTGCAACGTCAGCGGTGATGCCGCCATCGCACTTGTGATCGACAGGTTCTTCGGAGGCAAGAAGGAATAGCCGTTGGCTCTTCAGAAGTTTTTTTCTGTTCAAAAGAACAGATTATAGCGGTTTCTAAGTCTGAAAATGACTATATTTGTCTTCCGTACAGAAGAAGACAAGATGCCGGCACTAAAGAAAATAGTCGTCCAGAATTTCAGAAACATAGCGTTTCAGGAATTGTCTTTCTCTCCCAACATCAATTGCATCTCAGGCAATAACGGGGAGGGAAAGACAAATCTTATGGATGCCGTCTGGTACCTCTCGATGACCAAAAGCGCCTTCGCCTCGTCGGACAAATTCAACTTCCGGCACGGCACCGACACCTTCGCGGTCTCAGGGACATATTCAATGAATATGGGACCGGACGCGCGGTTCTCCGTTCAGGTGGACGGCAAGGGCGAGAAGAAGGTACGGAGGGACGACAAGGCATATTCAAAGATTTCGGAGCACATCGGGGTGCTGCCGATCGTGATGGTCTCACCGTCAGACACTTCCCTCGTCAGCGAGAGTGGTGATGACAGGCGGCGGTTCGTCAATTCGGTGCTGTCGCAGATGGACCGGGAATATCTCGCCGCGATGCAGCAGTACAACCGCCTCCTTTTCCAGCGCAACAAGATGCTCAAGGACGGAACTTTCGACGAGTCGCTTCTGGACGTGTTCGACGAAAGGATGAATGAATATGCCGGCGTGATCCACGGCAAGAGGAACGCTTTTGTCAAGGATCTTCTTCCGTTGGTGGCCGAGCATTACGCCACGCTTTCGGGAGGCCGCGAGACTGTTTCGATCGACTATAGGTCTGATCTTCGGAAAGGCTCTCTGGTGGAGCTGTTGAAGGCTTCACGGGAGAAGGACAGGATATTCAAATACACCACCGCAGGGATTCAGAGGGATGATTTCCTGTTTGAGATGAACGGCTTCCCGATCAGGCGATGTGGCTCGCAGGGACAGCAGAAGTCGTTTCTGGTGTCGTTGAAGTTCGCCCAGTACGAGCTTATGAAGCGCAGGTACGGCTTCCCGCCAATGCTTCTGCTGGACGATGTGTTCGACAAACTGGATATGAGCAGGATCTCGAATCTGCTCGGGATGGTCGCCGGGAGCGACTTCGGCCAGATATTCATAACAGACAGCAACAAGGTCCGGATGTCGGGGATTGTGGATGGTTTGACCGCGGACAGGGCTTATTTCGAGGCTGTCGGGGGAGAGTTCCGGGAGATTTGACGATGGCGGAGTTTCAGAAGATAAAAGGCACGCCCCGCAAGGAGGCTCTGGGAATGGAAGAGCTTATCCCTATGTACATCAGGGCTTTGAAGCTGAGCGCCGGGCTCAACACCCAGCGGGTTTTCGCCGCCTGGGACGCTGTGTCGGGTGTCGCCGGCCAGACGCTCCGGAAGTTCTACAGGGACGGGAAACTTTACGTGACGATCTCGTCCTCGATGCTGCGGAGCCATCTGGAGTTCCAAAAGCCGGCCTTGATCCAGGCGATGAACCAGTTTCTGGAAAAGGACGAGCTCTTCGTCAAGGACTACGATAAGGTCGGGTTCGTCAAGGATCTGATTCTTAAATGATTGTTGCGTTTGGTTGGAGTTTTGGGAACGGTTTTGATTTGTGGAAAATGTTCTTTAGGTAAAAATATTTATGACTTCTTCGGAAAGGTGGCTTAGCTATCTTTCCTGTAGTGAGGTTCTTCAATCTTAAATCTTGGAATAGTAGGTTATGGACAGCAAGATCAGGATCATAATCGATCAGGCGATTCCGTTCATCGAAGGTGTTCTGGAACCGTATGCGGATGTCATCTATAAGGAAGGCAGGGCCATCTCGCGCGAGGATGCGATGAACGCCGACGCTCTGATCATCAGGACCAGGACCAAGTGTGACGCATCGTTGCTCGAAGGCACTCCGGTGAAGTTCATCGCCACGGCTACAATCGGGATGGATCACATAGACCTTCCGTACTGCAACGAGAAAGGGATCGTGGCCCGGAACTCGGCCGGTTGCAATGCCGGAGGTGTGATGAACTACGTATTCTCGGCTCTTTACGGAGTGGCCGCCCGCAAGGCGATCCGTCTGGAAGGCGGCAAACTGGGAATCATCGGTGTCGGCAACGTCGGCCGCAGGGTTGATTCGGTCGCCGGATCATTGGGTTTCAAGGTATTGAAGAACGATCCGCCCAGGATGGCCGAGGAGGGGATGGAAGGTTTCTGCACTCTGGACTATCTTTTGACCAACGCTGACATAGTGACCTTGCACGTGCCTCTGAACGAGACGACAAGAGGAATGGCGAACGATGAG
Organism: Lachnospiraceae bacterium; assembly: GCA_963604455.1. Classification (GTDB taxonomy): domain Bacteria; phylum Bacteroidota; class Bacteroidia; order Bacteroidales; family UBA932; genus Cryptobacteroides. Next base: position 27,178 of record CAVCRL010000008.1, read on the forward strand.
TTCTTCGCGATGATGAAGCCCGGAACCATATTCATCAACGCTTCCCGTGGCGAGGTTGTGGATGAGGCGGCCTTGAAGCGGGCGATCCCGAAACTGGGGCCTGTGATCATCGACACCTGGAACAACGAGCCGAACATCGACCTTGAGCTTTTGAATATGGTTGACATCGCCACCCCTCACATCGCCGGCTATTCCTATCAGGGCAAGCAGAACGGTACCACAATGGCCGTCCGCGCCCTTGCCCGCTTTTTCGGCATCGAGCCGCTGTACGATTTCTTCCCAAAGACTGAAATCATTGACCTTGAGTCAATCCGGCTTGACCTGAAAGGCAAGTCTCAAGGTGAGGTCGCATCCGTCCTCCAGTACAACTACCCGATCTTCACCGACGACTTTATGTTCCGTATGGCCCCGGAGAACTTTGAGTCCCTCCGCTCCAACTACCAGTACCGCAGGGAGTTCTACATCTTCTAAGTTTGTTTAGGCGACATCACAGATAATCAGAACCTTGAAGGATAGGCGGTTACCCCACTCAACCAGAATTTTGCACGTTACCAAAATTCTTGGGTTGAGTGGGGTAACCGCCTATGGGGGAAGGTCTCAAAAAAACTTCAGCCGCAGAATTCTCCGACATAATCAATGATTCAGTGTCTGACGGTTCGGTCGCTGAGCTTGTCGAAGCGACTGACTATGTAGTGTCTGCCGATGCGGTCGCTGGGCCTGTTGAAGCGACTGATGAAGCTGTGTCTGACGATACGCTCGCTGAACTTGTTGAGGTGACTGATGATGTTGTGTTTGACGATGCGCTCGCTAAACTGCCGATGCTGTGTCTGACAATATGGTCGCTGAACTTGTCGAAGCGACTATGGTTAATCGCCTATGTGCGATTCTGTAATATTATACGAATAGAGTTTTCCATAGGCGGTTCCCTCACAGACCCTTTTGAGAATCTCACGGAAAGCCTTCGGCAGTCTCTCCAGTACTTTGGATCGGATTTCTTCAGGAACACCGCCATAGAAAGCCTCAGCGATTCCGCCGGTGATGCAGGCCAGCGTGTCGCTGTCACCGCCCATTGACACGGCTTTCCTGATCGCATCCTCGAAGTCACTTGATTCCAGGAAGGCTATGATGGCTTCAGGCACGGTTCCTTGGCAACTGGCATCCCAATCGTATGTTCTGTTAAGATATTCATAGGTACGGTTGAGGTCGTAGTTGTATCTGGTTGAGATATAGTTCTTGATCTCTTCTTTGCTCTTCCCGTTCCGTGCCATCCAGATTGCCGCGGCTGTGGCCTGTGCCCCTTTGATTCCTTCCGGGTGGTTGTGGGTTATCACCGCTGACAACGCCGCCACGCGTTCCGTCTCCTCAAGGGTGTCGAAGAACCAGCCACAGGCGCTTGCCCGCATCGCGGAGCCGTTGCCCCAGGATCCGTACGGATGCCGTCCTGTGGCTGAATGGTAAGGAATCTCACCATTCTTGCTGTCATATTTGCCAAGTTTCTCAGGAAGGTATAGCCAGATGCTGAACCAATATCCATACCCACCCATAGGACAAGTGAATTTCTGGCTGAATGCGACCATCGTGTCCTCCAGTCGCTGAAGGGAATGTTCCGGATCATCAAGCAGCCATTTTGCCACCGCCATAGTCATAATCGAGTCATCGGTGTAATAGCTGTCATTTCTGAACAGCTCGAAGTTGTAGTCTTTTGTGTTACGGAACTCGTAAGAGCTTCCGATCGTGTCTCCTGTTACCGCTCCTAACATATTCGTCTTTTATTATTGTGTGATATTTACGCAAATATAGTCATTATTTTCGATTTGGCAACACTCTTGGTGTGAATTTTACGCAAAAAATATGTGCGGTTAGACTAACATCCAAGGAACAATATACCAGTAGACCAGACTTTGTTTTTATGTCCGTTCTGTGGCTGAAAGCATTTTGTTATTCGTAAGTTGATTATATAGGACAAGACTGAGATCCAGCATACGGAGAGCATACCTTATCTGTTCTGGACAACAACAAGAGACCACTCTTCCAGGTATGAATAATTGTACGCACTTGGAATCCCATTTGCCTTATAACTAAAGACTTGATGTTCCAGGTGCGAGCATATTCACACACCTGGGAGTCTGTGACATCGGTACAGAGCGTTCTATTGGTGTTCCGAACATCCAGGTGTGATAAACCACGCACACCTGGAATGTCATCCGCTTGATAGCCAGTGATTTACTCTTTCAGGTGTGAATATGTTCGCGCACCTGAGCGTTATGGGCATATTATGGAATGGCCGTTTGCCGTGAAGGCGTTTCGTAAAGTTGAGGCTACGGCCGTGCGGCGTGTTCTATTCATAACATAGGTCACTTCTGCAGGCTCAGTGACCGAACTTTGATGATCGCTGAGCCTGTCGAAGCGACCACCCAGATGATTCACTCGCTTACCAATCGAACAAGTCGGTCACTGAGCTTGTCGAAGCGATTGTCCTAATGGTTCAAGCACATCAACCCAGACGGCGTTGTCACTTGGCGGAATAGGTCCCGTAGGCTGGATCCATCCTGACTGATTTCATACCCTCATTGGGTGGAAATGAGATTCGCTTGAGCGTCTTGCCATCACTCTCGATGACATCGTCCTTGGCAAGCCAGTATTTTTGGATGACATAGTCTGACATCTTCCCTTTGCCCCAGTTGTTGTCAAGTTCCTCTGCGTCAAAAATGGCGATCATCAAGGTGTCCGTGGCAGCGAATGCCCCATCCACAATGCTCTGTGAGCTTTCGTTTTTCCATCCCATCATATCTGCGAATGAGCCCATATCGCCAGGTTCGATGTAGTGGAGGTACCATTTGCTGTCAAGCTCATCTAGTGAGGTCGGGTCGTCTCCTGTCTTGAGCCCTGTTTCCTGTGACCAAATGTAGATTCCCTTCTCGAATTGGTTCTCAAGATCCAGCGAATAGAAATACTCGCAAGATGTCAAGGTTGACAATGCCACGATGGATGCCAACAAAGCAAGGATTCGTTTCATAAGTAATGTTTTTGAATATCTCAACCTTACCAAATGCCGCTTATCTGAATTCTTGCGTCGGTTTGTGCCGTACATCTATCTTTTTTACGAATAGCTTTCAGCCCAACCCTGAACAGAACGCCGTAGAATAAGGAATATGCTGAAAAACCTATTGCTTGACTCAAGAGTTTTTCAGCATATTCATTGTTTGGCGACCCTCAGTGACCGTTTACCGTGAAGACGTTTCGTAAAGTTTAGGCTACGGCCGTGCGGCGAGTGCTATTTATTGCATAGGTCACTTCGGCAGCTTCAGTGACCGGATGTTAGAACCCGGATCTTTTATGTTGCGCCTTGCAGGTCGCTGAGCCAGCTGAAGCGCACTTCTTGAAGTATTGGCTGGTTCTCCGGCCGTAATGTTGATGGTAACCGAGTCAATACATCGTGATAGACTTGTCTTTGGCGAAGGGACAATCGAAACCGCAGAATGAATTGTCCTGAAGATTCAAGATAGAAGTGCAACGCCGGCTGGTGAATTCTCATAAAAGAATTTTTTATGAGAATAAACAAATTCTCATATTGATGATAAGAATATCGCTCTTTCGATAAAAAACAGAAAAACTTCTGCTATGTTTTTTATGATTCATTGTGAACCTGTGATTTTTGTCCTATGTTTGCCATATGACCAACATTGAACCATTAATCATATTATAGAGATATGGATAGCAATAGTAATCAATGCAATAGATCGGGAATCGAGGCGAACACCCCGAGACAGTCCGGTTGGATTGACAAACCAGTTGAAGGCTATGCACACATCTATTCCGACGGGACGAATGTCAGCATACTCTTTGAATCACGTGAGGACTATATTTGGGGAATGAATGTTATAGCCGTGACAGCGTATCAATGCGGCATCGTGATTCTGACCTTGCAAGTGATGGGCACTCATTTCCATCTTATCGCAAAGGGAAGGCCTCAAGACTGTGATAGGTTCGCACGTTCAATCGCAATGAAACTGGAGTCGTTCCTTTCCCGTACAAAAAGATGTCACGCGGTAACGGGAAAGATACGAGTGGGTAACGATCCCATATTCACAGAGAATGAATTGAAGACAAAGTTTATGTATGTCTATAGGAATGCGGTCGCGGCTGGCTTCCCGTTGGCTCCTTGGGCATATGAATGGGGCCCCGGAGATATCTATTTCGTGGATCATAACCGTTTCGCGAAGCGAGGAAAAAGAATAAGTGAATATCCTGTCTTGACCCGCCGATCGATGTTCCACACATTGACGGCTCTGCCGGCGGACTGGCTCTGTGATGCCGAAGGAATGCTCCAACCCCATTCTTATGTCGATTGGAAATCTGTCGAGACCTTGTTCAGAACCCCACGGGCCTTCATTGCCTTTATGAGTCAGAAGAAGGACATCGAATCAGCCATTGACCGAGAATGCACCTCGTTGAGTGCGGTGCATAAGGCTTCCGAGACCGAACTCCGAAGGGAAGCGAAGACGATCTGCAATGCCCTATGGAAAGTGCCTGCCGTCTCAAAAGCCAGTGTGGAACAAAGAGTCGCTGTCGCCCGGAAACTATGGGCGGACAGGCGAACCTACTCATTGTCAGTCCTGAGCCGTGTCACTATGCTTGACAAGAATATCCTTGTGTCCATCTTTGGCAAGGCCCGCTGATGATTATAAAACATCATAGTCGTTTTGTCTTTACGGCAGAGTCCTGTCCACGCTTTTTACGAATAGCTTTCAGCCCAACCCTGAACAGAATGCCGTAGAATAAGGAATATGCTGAAAAACCTGTGGCTTACTCCAAGAGTTTTTCAGCATATTCATTGTTTGGCGGCGCTCAGTGGCCGTTTGCCCTGAAGACGTTTCGTAAAGTTGAGGTCGCGGCCGACGCTGGGGGCTATCCATAATATAGGTCACTTCGGCAGGCTCAGTGACCGGATGTTAGAACCCAGATCTTTTATGTCGGGCCTTGCGTTGGGAGGCGCTGAGCCTGCCGAGGCGACTAAACAGAACGGCCACCGAGCTTGTTGACGTGACTGGACAGGCTCAGTGACCGTGTGGATGGAAAATTGGTCAATTGGTTAGCGGCGGGGCTAATACCGGATGGAGCCGATGCCGGCGCGGTCGGAGCGGACGTTGTCGGCTTTCAGGGACTCGGCGTCGATGACACCTACTCCGTTCAGCTTGTAGGTGGCATTGCCGGTCTTCCCGGCTAGGGTGATCTTGCCGGCCCCGCGGATGATGGCGGTGGTGGTCTTGGACTCAATGCCTTGCAGATCCACGCTTCCGGCTCCGTTGAGCTCCGCACTCAAATCCTTGGCCTTGACATTCTTGATGTCGATCCTGCCTGCGCCGGCCGTTGAAATCTCAACGGAACCTTTGGCGGACAAATCGTTCACGGTGACGGTCGCGGCTCCGGCGGTCTTGAATCTTACGGACTCGGTCTTGATGCCCTTCTCGCAGGTGAAACTGCCGGATCCCGACAACTCCACGTAGGTCAGATTCTTGGTGCGGACCTTGACCTCGATCGGAGGAAGGGTGTAGCTCTTGCCTTCCTTCAGGTCCAGTTTCAGAACCAGCGTCCCGCCATTGTTCTTAACTTCCAGACATTCAAACACCTTGTCCTTCGCTCTCACGGAAACTTCCGGCGATCCGGAGCCTTGCTCGTAAACAACGCTGAACAGTCCGTTGGCGTCGATGGCGCTGAAAGAGCCTACATCGTAGGTCTTGGTCTTGTACTCATCGTCATCATTGGCGTTGATGATTCCGGCATTCAAAAAGCCGGCTGATGTAAGGCCGAGCGTCGCCACGGCCATAATGTGGAATAATGTATTTCGCATATTCATTGAGATTAATTACTTTTTTACCGATCCCCAGTCAATTGTAAGGTCTCCGCTTCCACTTTCCTGGGCCTGTACACTTTTGGCTTTCAGCTCGCTGGCGTCAATGTCACCGGATCCGGTCTTGTGGAATGTGGCGGAATCCGCCTTTCCTGAAAGTGTCGCATCTCCCGAACCGGTTGACGTAACAGATAGTGTGCCAACAATCAGATCGCTGTACTCTCCGTCCCCAGAGCCTTTCTTGTCGATGACCATCTCATCGGAGGTGATGTGTCTGAACTCGTGGTCGCCGCTTCCTGTCCCAAGAATTTTCAGTTTCCCTGTAATATTCAGGTTGAACGCCTTGATCATTCCTGATCCGACAGTCTCGATGATCAGTGAATCACCCTTGTAGTCAGAGATTCGCATATTACAGGATTTTGCAGAGGTGATTTCGGTCAAAGACGGGGCATAGACCCGAATTTGAATCGGGCCGAAGATTCTTGCGGTTTTGTCGGTGAGTCCAACCGTAAGGACACCATTTTCATTTATCACACGGATTGAGTCGGTCATCACCTCGTAAGAGATCACTTCGACCTTGAACTCGTTCTCGGTCTGAATGACCATCACATCATCAATACCACCTTTGCTGCGTAACGAATGGAACTCACCAGGATTGTAGGTTACAGTGTCAACCTCTCCTTCCGCCTCGCACATCCTGTAACGCAAGTCATATTTAAACTGTTTCTTAGCGTCGTCGCTCAACCTGAAATAGCAGGATGACAGTCCAGCCGCCATAAGGACCAGCGCCGCGGCGGTCAGGATATTCTTTAATAACTTCATAATATTCATAAATTTAGATTACCCAATTGTTTTTGTCAAGCAGTTCCTTCGGGTCGAGCCCGAGCAGTTCCATCTTCTTGATGACGGCCGGCAGCTCGACCTCCAGGAACTCTTTGCGGTTGTTCTCCAGCACTATGTCCTTGGCTTTCTCACCGATGAAGTAGCCGATGCCGCGCTTGTTGTAGATGATGCCCTCGTTGGTGAGCTTCTCGTAGGTGCGCATCACCGTGTTGGGATTCACGCCGATCGAGGCTCCATATTCCCTGACGGACGGGATCCTGTCATCAGCCTTCAGCTCGCCGGAGAGGATCTTCTCGCAGATTATGTCGCTGATCTGTAGGTAGATCGCCTTGTTTGAATTGAATTCCATAGTCTGAAATATTAATGTTGTAGCCTCTTGATCCGGAACCAGGACCACGTCCCGCAGATTGCCAGAATCAGCAGAAGCCAGAAGTTGAGTAAGGCGTTCAGCCAGATGTCAATGCTGTCGGCGTGCCTTATTGCCCAGTCCGTGAACCACTTCCCCCACCAGTCAAGGTCGGCGTTGGTGATGAAGGCACTGAACAGGCCAGAGAACACCATTCCAAGCGCGAAGAGCACAAGCGCGGTGCCCACCACCTTCCATTTCTTGAATATCAAGCCTCCAAGCAGGAATATGCTCACGTACTCAATGATGTTGGCGGCCAGAAGCCAGAAGCCGTTGGCAGGGATAACAAAGTCCGATGTGCCGATCTCCTTGTTGATTCTGAACGACATAAGTGAGTCACCGCAGGACTTGTCGAGCAGGCAGACAAAGGCGTCGCTGAGAAAATAGACAACAACGTAAACGAGAGGGATGACGACCAGTGAGATCAGCATCATCGATGTGAATTTCTCCAGTCTGGAAGCCGGCAGCATCAGCCATTCGGATCCTTTCGCCTTGTTGGTGATCTCTCCGTAGGCTCTTGAAGGGAACAGCATCACGAAGATTGTGCTCATCACCGCGAACACTCCGAATCTTGTCCATCCAGCGGGGCCGTCAATCTCAAGGCCGATGAAGATCTTCATCAACCCTCCGTCGAACAAGGCCGCGAAGAACATATACAGCATATAGAATATGATCGGGAACAGCGCGAAGATCAGCATCAGCATTCCGACGTTCTTCCACTGTCTCTTGAGGTCGTAAACGAAATATTTTCCGAACCTGTTGAAATTGAATGTATTGCTCATATTCATTCCTCCTTATTTGTTGCTGAACATTCCTTTGATCAGTTCCTTGTTCTTGTGCACGGCGTTGAAAAGGGCCTCCACATTGATCTTGCTGTCCTCGCCGGTCGTGTTGGGGTAAACCTGGATGAACCCGCCCGGAAGCTGCTCGCTGTAGAGGGATTCCGGATGAAGCTGCGTTCCGTAGTCGAAGTACAGCCTGCCTGTGATTTCCTCCACCGTGGCGTTCAGTAGAACATCCTGGCGGTCAAGGATTATGATCGGATCGATGATGTTCTCCAGATCCCTCACCTGGTGGGTAGAGATCACGATTGTGGAATCATCGGAAGTGTACTTCATAATCGCGCTGCGGAACTGTGTCTTGGAAGGAATGTCCAGGCCGTTTGTCGGCTCATCCATAAATATGTACTTGCAGCCGCAGGCCAGAGCCAACGAGATGTAGGTCTTCTTCAGCTGTCCGGCGGACATCTGGTTCATCTTCTTGGCTGGGTCGTTCTCGAATTCCTTCATTATCTCAAGGAACTTGGAATGGTCGTAGTTCGGCCAGAAGGCTCCTCTTTCCTTAGCGAAACATTCCGCCTTCATCGCTACGGGAAGGACCTCGTCCGGAAGGTAGAACTGGTTCTGGAGCAGGGTAGGGGTGCGGTCGAAAGGATTCTCCCCATCGGTGGTGATGCTGCCGGAGCAGACTTTCTTCAGTCCGCACAGAAGTGTCAGCAGAGTCGTCTTGCCGACTCCGTTCTCGCCCAGAAGACCGTAGATGCGGCCTTCCTCAAGCGTTGTCGTTATGCTTTTCAGGACGGGTGTCTTGCCGTAGCTGAAAGCCAGATCTTTGATTTCAATCATATCTTGTTAGTGTAATAGTTTATTAATACACTGCAAAGATAATGATGTTTTCTCGAAATGCAAGGAAATCCGTAAAATTTTTCTTCTATCCGATTTTGTCCTTGATCTGTCTTGCCCGCCATTCGCTCGGCGTGCAACCTACGATGTCCTTGAATTGTTTCCTGAAATTCGATTTGTCGCTGAAACCAAGATCGAAGGCGATGTGGCAGATGGGAATCTCAGGATGAAGCCGCAGAAGTTTCTTCGCTTCCTCCATCCTCAGTTCCTTGCGCCAAGTCAGGAATGGCTTGCCGAACTTCATAGCGCAGAAATACTTCAGTTCGGCGTGTGTGACTCCAAGGTCTTCGATGATGTCTTCCAGAGAGTCATAGCACTCGTGAAGCTTCCCTTCGTTGAGCCAACGGTCAAGGCTTCCCGCCACTTTTTCGAAAGACTTTCGCTCGGCGACGCTGTCCTTGTACCGTGACAGCCCCTTCCGTCCGATCCTCTTGATCTTTTTGGACAGAATGCCGATAAGCAGACTGTTTGTGAATGAAAGTTTTCTCATAATTTTGGTTTTCTGGAATGGTTGTGGTTCTCGCTAAGTTGTAAGTATGATCAATTGTCTATAAGGTCAAAAGGTGACGACAGGAGGAACCTGCCTCCGTCATCACCTTTTGTAGTATGTGCTGGATTCTACCAGCCGAGCACGTAGGCGAAGATCAGCGGCGCCACGATTGTCGCGTCACTCTCCACGATGA
>CAVCRL010000009.1:0-33818 GCA_963604455.1 Lachnospiraceae bacterium
TTGTATATTCAAAGCTCACCCTGCGCTGGCCTGTGAAGTCATATTCACGGATCATTTCGATCACTTCCTGCACCGGCCACGCCTTTTGCACCGGCATCATCTCCGCCCTTTCGTCAGGGAACGGGTTATGGAGGCTGACGGCGAGGTGGCAGCGGGTGGAGTCGAGGTATTTCCTTAGGTTCGGCAGGACTCCGATGGTCGAAAGGGTGACGCGCTTAGGGCTCCAGCCGAATCCCCAGTCGGCGGTCAGCACCTCGATCGCCCTCATCACATTGCCGAAGTTGTCCAGAGGCTCGCCCATCCCCATAAAGACGGCGTTCGTCAGCTCCGCGGCCTCGTCTATAGCGATGAACTGGGAAAGGATGTCCGCCGCGGTGAGGTTGCCGTGGAATCCCTGGCGCCCGGTCATACAGAAGCGGCAGCCCATCCGGCAGCCGGCCTGCGAGGAGACGCAGAGGGTCTTCCTGTCCTCATCGGGGATCATCACAGCCTCGACGGCGTTGCCCTCCCCCACCGGGAAAAGGTATTTCTTCGTGCCGTCCGACGAGACCTGGCACGTCGAAGGCAAGGTCACACCGAGGGAATATTCCTCCTTGAGCCTCTCGCGTCCGACCTTTGAGATGTTGGTCATCTCATCTATGCTCCGGACCTTACGCCCGTACGTCCATTGAGCGATCTGCTTGCCGGTAAAGGCAGGCAGACCCACTTTCAAAGCTATTTCCTTCAGTTCGTCAGGTGTCTTCCCCAACAGTTGCTCCCGCATATCTTTCGAGTTTATCATTTTACTACAAATTTAGTGAAAAATAACGCCGGATTGGCCGTAATTTTATATCTTTGTCACAAAGGCGACATCTTTTCGCCCAAATTAACAAACTATTTATTTAACATTATGGCAAAAGAGGTAGAGGGAAAGGCCACAGACAACAGCGCCGCAAAACTCAAGGCGTTGCAGGCCACGATCGACAAGATTGAGAAAGACTACGGGAAAGGTACGATTATGAAGCTGGGGGAACAGCCACAATGGGACGTGCAGGTCATTCCGAGCGGATCCGTGGCGCTCGACCACGCGCTTGGGATCGGAGGTTATCCACGCGGAAGGATAGTGGAGATCTACGGTCCGGAGTCCAGCGGTAAGACCACTCTGGCGATCCACGCGATCGCCGAGGCGCAGAAGCAGGGCGGCATCGCGGCGATGATCGACGCGGAGCACGCTTTCGACAGAACCTACGCGAAGGCTCTCGGGGTGAACCTGGAGACTTTGCTCATCTCACAGCCGGACAACGGCGAGCAGGCGCTTGAGATCGCCGACAACCTGATCCGTTCGGGAGCCATTGACATTGTGGTGGTTGACTCTGTCGCCGCGCTGACTCCGAAAGCGGAGATAGAGGGCGAGATGGGTGACAACAAGGTCGGTCTCCAGGCAAGGCTTATGAGCCAGGCGCTGAGGAAGCTGACGGCGAACATCTCCAAGACAAACACCTGCTGCATATTCATCAACCAGCTGAGGGAGAAGATCGGCGTGATGTTCGGCAACCCGGAGACCACGACCGGAGGAAACGCTTTGAAGTTCTACGCCTCAGTCCGCATCGACGTGCGCAAGACCACACAGCTCAAGGACGGCGACGAGGCACTCGGCAACCGCACCCGCGTCAAGGTGGTGAAGAACAAGATGGCTCCGCCTTTCAAGAAGGCCGAGTTCGACATCGTGTTCGGTGAGGGAATTTCCCACGCCGGCGAGATTCTGGATCTTGGCGTTGAATATGGCATCGTGGGCAAGAGTGGCTCCTGGTTCAGCTACGGCGACCAGAAACTGGCCCAGGGACGCGAGGCCACCAAGCAGCTGCTCAAAGACAACCAGGAACTCTGCGACGAGATCGAGGCGAAGGTACGCGAGGCGTTGAAGAACGTGAAGGACTAAGCCTCACGTTCCTCGGCGATCGCCTTGTTATAGCATTCACGGCACAGGGGCTCGTAGGCATCCTTTTCACCAAGGACCACGAGCTCCGTGTTGTGTGACAGCCTGTGAGAGTGGTTTGCAAGGTTACCGCACCTGACGCAGATGGCGTGGACTTTCCGGACTTCCTCCGCGACCGCCATCAGGTAAGGCATAGGGCCGAAAGGTTTTCCGAGAAAATCGGTGTCAAGGCCGGCGATGATAACACGGATCCCTCTATTGGCGAGTTCCTGGGCCACATCCACAAGCGACATATCATAGAACTGGGCCTCGTCAATCCCGACGACCTGCACATCCGGACCGACGTTCAGCATCTCTTTCGGATCCTTCACGGAATGGCAAGGGATCTTGTGGAAGTCGTGCGAGACAACATCATCCTCTGAATATCTTGTGTCGATTGTCGGCTTGAAGATCTCGATCCTGAGGTTGGCGAACTTGGCTCTGCGGATCCTGCGGATCAGTTCCTCTGTCTTGCCGGAGAACATTGATCCACAAATGACTTCAATACATCCGGATTTTTTTATGTTTTCTGAAAACATTTCGTTAGATTTGTTGAAATAATCAATAACACTCGCAAACCTTGCGGCACGGCATTGTCTCCGCCCTTCGGTTTGTCAGGCAAAGATAATATTTTTATGGGAAACATCGACGAAAAAAGGCTTTCCGCACTGCTGGAAAGAATTGGCAATATGAAGGCGGAGCTTGAGGCTCTTGAGAATGAGGTGCGCGCGCTTGGATCCGAGACGCAGGCCGGGGAGCGGGAACTGACCGCTTCGGCAGGTCCTGTGGCCGAGGAAGCGGTTGAGGCCGTCGCTCCGGACGCTTCGACACTTCGCCAGGCTCAGTACACCGCAGACTCAGCGGATGGTGTTGAAGCCTTGGACACTCCGGCAGATGATACTCCTATTGAAATTGACATTCCGGACATAAGCATCCCGCCGATAGTTGAGGATCCGGTCGCCGAATATATTGCCGCATCTTCTGAAGGTGGGGAGAACCGTGTCACAGGCACAACGGCCGAAGACATCGTCAATGACCACCCGGCCACTGATCTCACGGAACAAGTCACGGGAGCTGATTCTCCAGTCACTGAACCGGAATCCCAGGTCACTGAGCCTGTCGAAGTGACATCCGAAAAACCGGAAAGCCTAACCGAAGAGCCTGTCGAAACGGTTCCAGACCTGGCCACCGAGCCTGTCGAGGCCGAGATTCCGTCAGAGAGCCAGACTATGGACGACCTTCCGTTCGGAGACGATCTCCCTATGGAGACAGAGGATGAGCCGCTGTTCAAAACCGATGAGGCGGAGCAGCCTCAGAAGCCAAGAAAGGCGATCGTTGACAGCACCAAAGCCGAAACCGCCGTTATGGACGTGATGGCCGACAACCAGGCCTGGAGAACAGACCGGCCGGGACTTCAGGTCAAGAACGTCATCAGCGCCATCTCGCTGAACGACAGGGTACTGCTGATCAATGTGCTGTTCAGGGAGGATCCGCTGCTGTTCCAAAACACAATCAGCGCCTTCAACGCGATGACAACCCTTGACGAGGCCGTGGCGTACATCCAGGCAAACTTCCCGGAATGGGATCTGAACTCGGAGCCTGTCTATAGGCTGATGATGGCAGTGCGCAGAAAGCTCCGTTAGAATCACTCGCAAGGGGAAGCCGTCAATTGACGGTCCACCCAATAACGTCAAACCAGGGCTCCCTATCCATTAACGTCAAAAACAGACTATGCCAGGAATCCTTTACATAGTGCCGACCCCTGTAGGCAATCTGGACGATATGACTTTCAGGGCCGTTCAGGTGCTGAAAGACGCTGATCTGATCCTCGCAGAGGACACAAGGACCAGCAGCGTCCTGCTTCACCGCTACGACATCCACGGCAAACTCCAGTCGCATCACAAATTCAACGAGCACCAGACCGCCGAGATGATCAAGGAACGGATTCTCGGCGGATTGAATGTCGCCCTGATCAGCGACGCCGGCACTCCGGGAATATCCGACCCCGGCTTCCTGCTTGCGAGGACATGCGCCGCCGAAGGGATTGAGGTGCAGACTCTTCCCGGAGCCACGGCCTGCATCCCGGCGATAGTCTCCTCCGGACTGCCTTGCGACAGGTTCTGCTTCGAGGGATTCCTGCCGGTGAAGAAAGGCCGCCAGACCTTACTGAAAACCCTTGCGGAGGAGCCCAGAACGATGATTTTCTACGAATCACCTTACAGACTGGTGAAAACCCTCGACCAGTTCATTGACTATTTCGGTGCGGACCGAGAATGCTCCGTGGCAAGGGAAATCTCCAAGATCCACGAGGAGCACAAACGCGGAACCCTTGAGGAAGTGGCGGCGTGGTACCGGGAGCACGAGCCAAAGGGCGAGATCGTCATCGTTGTCGCCGGCGCTCCATCTGAGAAGAAAAAGCGGACAGTCGAGGCGGAAGAGTAGTTTACGAATATGTCCGCTCAGTTTCCAGACAATCCTTTTAACCAAACATATTCACTTATGACCTGAACCAGAATATTTTCCGAATATTATGAAAGACTTCAACTCCAACAAGGATGGCAAAAGGCCGTCCGCTTCATTCGTTGTCGGGGCGGTGGCCCTGCTGTTTCTCATTGTCGGCTATCAGGCGGCGCTGTTCATCCACAAGGCATCTGTCGCACGGATCATCGCGAATTATGACGAGCCGGACACCGTGTTCGTTTACACTTCCGGGAACTCGCGCGAAGCGGTCAACGAGACGCCGGACGCTTCGGCAGGCTCAGCGACCGATCGTGCACTCAACCGTCATTCAAGCGCTTCGACACCTCGACAAGCTCAGTGCACAGCAGGCTCAGCGATCGATCGGTACAGGAAAAGGCCTTCTGGTGTACCAAACGCTTCCGGAAAGGCATTTGGTACAGGAAACGGCACTTTGGCGTACAAAAAGGGAGGCGGTCCGGCCAACGGTTCATTCCGCAGGAACTCAGATCATTCTCCAGCGGCGGAGGCGATAAGGCGGAGCCACACTCCGAGGAAGTACGAGAGCTTCCGCTTCGATCCGAACACAGTCAGCATTGACGACCTGATGCGCCTGGGCTTCACGCAAAAACAGGCGCAGTCAATTGACAACTACCGCCAGAAAGGCGGCCGGTTCCGCCGCAAGAGCGATTTCGCGAAGTCCTACGTCGTGGAGGATTCCGTTTACAGAAGGCTGGAAAAGTTCATCAACATCCCGAAGATCGACCTCAACTCGGCTGACTCCGTGACATTTATGACGCTTCCTGGGATCGGCAAGTTCTTCGCCGGCAAGATGGTGTCCTACCGTAAAGAACTGGGAGGATATTCCTACCCGGAGCAACTGATGGACATCTGGCACTTTGACCAGGAAAAGTTCGACAACCTGAAAGACCTCATCAAGGTGGACACAACGGCCACAGGGGCATATTCATTATGGTCGCTGCCGGAAAGCGCGCTCGCCGGACACCCTTACATCGGGAAAAGGGCCGCGAGAGGAATCGTGATATTCAGAGACAACTCGCCACGTGGCGAATGGAAGGTCGAGAATCTGATAAAGGCTGGAATATTGGCCCCCGACAAAGGAGAGAAACTCGCTAAATGCCGCATCGCAGCCCCATAGAAACGAAGTGTTTGGGAGGAATATCTCTAAGGACATCGCAAAAAAGGATATTTTTAGTGAATATTAACATATTCAAGGAAGAAAATATTTTGCTTTTTGCGGCAAAAGACTTAAATTTGCAGTCCGTTTTGGAAAATATAAAAAATAAGAAGATATGAAAAGGACATTTCAACCATCCAGACGCAAGCGCGTGAACAAGCACGGATTCCGTGAAAGAATGGCAACCGCCAATGGTCGCCGCGTACTCGCTTCCCGTCGCCGTCACGGACGCAAAAAGCTGACTGTATCATCTGAGGACAGATGGTAATCCGTCAGATACCGTTTAGGGCAGGTCGGTAAGGCCTGCCTTTTTTGTTTTCCGGAAAAAGTATTCAAATGGACATTGACGAGAAATATATGACCGAGGCCTTGAAAGAGGCGCGGATAGCTTTCGACGAGGATGAGATTCCGATCGGGGCGGTCGTGGTGTGCAGAGGCAGGATCATTGGCAAAGGGCATAATATGACAGAAAGGCTTCACGATCCGACAGCCCACGCCGAGATGATAGCGATCACGGCGGCGACGGAGGCTATGGGCGGGAAATATCTCAACGACTGCACACTGTACGTCACCGTGGAGCCTTGTCCGATGTGCTCCGGAGCGCTCAACTGGGCACAGATAGGCAGGATCGTTTACGGAGCGCTGGACCCGAAAAGAGGTTACTCGATGTTCACCCCATCCCTCCTCCATCCGAAGACAGCGGTTCAAGCCGGAGTCCTTGCCGAAGAGTGCTCAGCCCTTATGCTGGACTTTTTCAAAGGCAAACGATAGCCTTACAGCACTATCCCGGAATACGACTCACAGACGGTCCGGTAACTTTCAAGGTTGCCGATGTCGTAACGCCGTCCAGGCATCTCCATAGCGTGCACGGGTGCCTGCGCGCAAAGCCAGGCGATGTAGCTGCCAGGAGCGTCAGTGCCGCATCCGGCCGCGATTCCGGAAGGGATCAGGCGGGCATCCTTGCGGGTGTAAAAGTAAAATGGAGGACAACACCAATGCGAACGGGGCTCGGACGGCTTCTCGACCATATTCAGAACCTTATCGTCCAAATCCACTTCGACGACTCCGCATTTGTGCAGCCGTTCCTCTGACAGCTCGTAGTAACGCATTATGCAGGACGTGCCTTTGGAACGGGCATATTCAATAAAACCTACAAGGCTGAAATCCAAGACATTGTCCCCGGCTATGACCAAGATGTCATCATCGAAGGACAACGCGTCGATAGCGAACTGGATGTCCTTGACAGCGCCAAGCCGGGTCTCATTGGTCGAGGTTCCGTCATCCACCACAGTGATTTTGTCTTCAGGACGGCCGGCGGCCCATTCACGGAAATGCCCGGCGAACTTATGGTTCGTCACAACGGCATATTCATCGACAAGTCCGGACGTGCGGATGTCGTCCACAAGCCAGTCCAGGATTGTTTTCCCCTTCACGTCAAGGAGCGGTTTCGGGAAATTCTCCGTCAAGGGATAAAGCCGTGTCGCATAGCCGGCGGCGAGAATCAAACATTTCATATCTTCACCCCGTCCGCACTGTGACAGATGTAGGCCGAATAATGTCCCTTCAAATCAGGAAACTCGGCAAGATACTCTGTCTCAACCTTTTCGAATATGCTCTGACGCATCGCCGGATCGATTATCGCCATACAGCACCCCTTAAATCCGGCCCCGCTGAAGCGGCCTCCGTAGATGCCGTCCGTGCGGGTCATTATGTCATAGATTTTCTTGAGCTCAGGAGAGCCGGTCTCCCAATTCTCGATCGACGAGCGGCCACTCTCAAAACTCAAACGGCCATATTCCTCGATGTCTCCCCTCCTCCAGGCTTCCGCGCCTCGCTGGACACGGTCATATTCAGTGTACCAATGCTCCGCACGCTTGCGCCAGTTGTCCGGGAGGCTGTTTTCATATTTTCTGAACACTTCGACCGGGACATCCCGAAGATTGGTTTCTCCGAACTTGCCGTAGTCCATTCCCGCATAGGCCTTGAGAGCGTACGCGGCGCTTCGGCACTCGTCCACCCGCATATTGAATTTGCTTCCGGCGAGAGTACGCTCCACCCCGCTGAAGAAAATCGCAATGTCGTAAGGCTTCATCGCCGGGGATGTCGGGATCAGCTCGTAGCTGTCATCCTTGGTGTCAAGGTAGAGAAGATGATCCTTCTTGGAATAGACCTCGCAGCTTTGGTCAAGCTTGCCGCAGGAGACTCCGACATATTCATTCTCAGCGGCTTTGGCCGTCAGGATCAGTTCCTTGTCGGTCAGATGAAGGCCATTGACCGTGCACAAGGCTTTCAGGAAAGCGATTATGACCGCGGCTGAAGAAGACAGTCCTCCGATGGGAAGGGATCCCTCTATCACTCCGCTCAGGCCCACCCGCAACGGGAGCAACGCGCACAGCTGGGCAGTGGCTCCTCGGAGGTAATCAGCCCAATCGTTCTGCCTTTCCTCCGGAACGGCGTTGACGTGCCACTGGGCACGCTTGTGGAACTGAAGCGATGACAACTCAATGACACCGTTCTTTTTCGGAGCGAAAGCGATGTGGATGCCTTTGTCTATGGCAAAGCCGGTCACTTTTCCAAGTTGGTGGTCAGAGTGCGCCCCGATCGGACAGACTCGGTAAGGACAGAACGAGAGCCCTTCCGGCTCCCGTCCATAGATGTCCCTGAATTTCTGCTCGCAGGTCATAGGCCTCCCGATTTACATTTAGAGTCTTGCCTGAAGAGCCTTGCCCTGCTCCTCGTAGCCTGGCTTGCCAAGAAGAGCGAACATATTCTTCTTGTAGGCCTCGACTCCCGGCTGGTTGAACGGATTCACGCCAAGCACATAGGCGCTGACACCGCAGGCGAACTCGAAGAAGTAGAACAGACCGCCAAGATTGAAAGCGTTGATCTTCTCGATGGAGACTTCAAGCTGAGGAACGCCGCCGTCGATGTGGGCGAGTTTCGTTCCGAGCTGGGCCATAGCGTTGCAATGCTCAACGTGCTGTCCGGCGAGATAGTTGAGCTGGTCAAGATTCTGCTCGTCGCTTCCGATCACGACCTCGCGGTTGCTCTTCTCGATGTTGACCACAGTCTCGAACACGATCCTGTCGCCGTCCTGGATGAACTGTCCCATAGAATGGAGGTCGGTGGTGAAGTTCACGGAAGCCGGGAATATTCCCTTGAGATCCTTGCCCTCGGACTCGCCGTAAAGCTGCTTCCACCACTCTCCAAGGTACTGGAACTTAGGATTGTAAGCCACCAGAATCTCGACTTTCTTTCCAAGTTTTGAATATAGGAGGTTCCTCATCGCGGCGTACTGCACGGCAGGGTTCTCCTCTCCTTTGACAGCAAGAGCCTTCTCCATCTCAACGGCTCCGGCAAGCATCTCACGTACATCGAATCCGGCGAGAACGATAGGCAGGAGTCCGACAGGAGTGAGTACGGAGAAACGGCCTCCGACATTGTCAGGAACGACAAATGTCTTGTAACCTTCCTGTGTGGAAAGGGTCTTGAGGGCTCCCTTGTGGGCATCGGTGATGGCAACGATCCTCTCGGAGGCGTCCTTATAATTCTTCTCGATGTGCTCTTTCACGATTCTGAAAGCGACAGCCGGCTCGGTGGTGGTTCCGGACTTGGAGATCACGACAGTGGCGACATTCCTCTCGGCCACGAGATCCATCAGTTCAGCGAGATATTCCTCGGAAAGGTTGTTTCCGGCGAACACTACCTCAGGAGCGTCCTTCGCTCCGCTGAGCTGCTTGGCGAAATTGTGGGAAAGGGCCTCGATGGCGCAGCGGGCTCCAAGGTAGGATCCTCCGATACCGATCACCACGACAAGATTCACACCTTTGGCCTTCCAATCGTCACGGATGGCCTCGCACTCCTTGATAAGCGAGTCAGGTGTCTGTGACGGCAGATGCTTCCAGCCCAGGAAATCGTTGCCGGCTCCAGTCTCGCTTTCAAGGACATCAAAAGCCTGCAGAGCCTTGCCGACATATTCCTTGTAGTCAGCATCATTCACAAAAGAGGAGCATCCTCCCAAATTCACTTTGACCATATTCTTCAAAATTAAGGTTAAACGTTCGTCTGAAGCGACCTTGCGCGGCCACTTCATATACAGTCTGCAAAAATAACCATTTTCGGCTAAAAATCAAGCGGGTAGGAAGGGGTTTTGCTTTCCGGTTTGCTTTCGGTTTGCTTTCGGTTTGCTTTCGGTTTTGCTTTCCGAAGGAAGCGCTATGCGGGGAATATGATCCAGTCGAAGTCGATTCGCCTCACGAAGGAAGCGCTATGCGGGAAATATGATCCTGTGGGGAATCCGTACTTTGATATCGCTGTACTGATCACAGCGCTATCATCTGGCCACCTGACCTGACTAATGCACGGTATTTAGCGTTGATTGCCAAGTTAATCATTGTCAATGCGTTACAAGATACTGGTAGTCAAAACGGAAGGCCAACGTTTCACAACTAATTGATAGTCAGTCGGTGATGCTCCACAGTTTTATAATCAATGTTTTATGGAATCGTACGCAACTCTGGCTTCACAATTGAAATCAAAGGGATTTCCAGTCATCACGGCGAATCAACAACCAACCGGACTGACCTCACATTTATGTACACTTGAAGGAGCTTTTCAAATTTATATAAAAGAGGATGTTCTCTTCTCCAGCAATATAAGCCCTTCATTTGTCTAGATGATATAGACTTTACCTTTTGAACTTGTCCAGATTCGCCTTCCAGTCCGCCTCAAAAGACGGGACCGTGGTGGAGAAATTTTCTTTGAAAGAGGCTGGTATGCCCTTGCCATACAAGGTCTTGAGAAAAGATTTCACTCCCTCTACCCTATAGAGATCTTCCATATGACAGAAAATGGACTGACCTCCCTGATAGTTTTCAAACACGTAGCGGAACTGCCTGGCGCTGAAATCGCAGTCCGAGCGCATCATCCTTATCTCGTCTTCCGAGAAAGAAGGCTTTCTGCCGGGCAGAGAGGTGTACTCAGCGATTCCCTCGTAACACCACATCGGAAGGTCAACATACTGGTTGTAGTCTATCGAAGCGAAAAAACAATAGTGCGTCAACTCGTGCCAAAGCACATTCTGGGTGTAGTCATCAGAGGAAAACGCGAATCTGCCATTGAGGGCGATGGCGCGAAGATAATATCCAGACGGAGATATTTCGGATATTGTTATCCCTGCCGTGGTGCTGAAATCATCTCTCCCGGGACAAAACTCGGTCATCAACTCATTGAAAGATTTCTGGTCGACCGTCAAATATACCGGGACCTTGCGTCCGTTCATATCAGCTGGATAATAATACTTCCCGATTATATCCTCCAAGCGAGGAATAGCCTGTCCTGCAATCGTTTGGCACTTCAGAGCCTTTTTAGTCAATGACTCAGGAAAGTAAAAGATGAAATTGTCATCCTCCAGTGTTTTCAATCCTGATTCAGGATCACGGCCAAAATCATCGCCGTTATCCCACGGAGCAGGCCTCGGGAAAGGATTGAACCGGGACAAAAGGTCATCCAGTCCACCACTGAAAGAATTTATCCAATCAATGGTTTCCTGAGGAACTTCCGCATAGAGAAGCGGTTTCTGGTCTTTTCCCTTGTCGTATATTCTTATCAGGGCTAACGCCATCATCACGAACACGAGCAACACGCCCGCGACTGAACCCATACGTCTCATACTAATTCAAGAATATTATGTCCTCAACAGCCTCTTTCGTGGTGTTGCCAAGGTCCCCGATCCGGAACCCGTCACCAGTGGTTTCACAGAAGAAGTACATATGACCATCCTTGGTGACCAAAGACAGATCAGCCATTGACACCAAATCGGAAGACTCTTTGCTTTTGAACGCCACAGCGATCGCGGCGTGGTTTTGTGTCAAGATGTATGCGGTCTTGTACCCGGCCTCACGGAACAGCACAGCGGCAAGAACAGCCTTGCAGTCACAATCCCCACGGCCGTCAAACATCGTCTCGTCGGGGAAACGGGCATAATCCCTCGGATTGCCTATCTCCGGACATTTTTCATCATATTCATACCTGATGTTCGGCATCTGGACAAAGTCAAGGATGAACTGCATCCGCTCAAGCTCGCTCAAACCTTGCGTCCTTGATGCCTTGTCAATATATTCAAGTACCTTGTGGACCCTTCCATTCTTTTTGCAGTCAGCGAAAAGTTCCTCCGCATTGGCCTTATGCGCCCTGTTCGGATAAAGCCTGAACGGATTGGAAGCCCGCAAGTCCGCGATCCTCTCAAGGTTGAAAGTGAGGGTAAGATTTCCTTTCAGTTTATGATACAAAGAATCCAGGTCCCAAGAATATGTCCGCTCAACCTTCCCATCATCAGTATCATCCAGGATCGGGACTTCTTCCTCGTCGTCATCATCCCAGTCCGGCAAGTGATGCTCCTCCTCGTCATCCGCATAAGACAGCGCCCAAGGCTCCTTGGTTATGTACCTCTTGTTGACCCAGACTCCTATCAATATCGCCGCCTGAAGAGGGACGAAGTCGCTTCCATAGATGAATATAGACACGAGAAGCGCAGCGGATGAAGCTATGACTATCCAGTTGTTCAGCCCGCCAACGCCGGTGTTACGGTCAATCAGCATCAGAAAATCATCAAAAGCCTTTCCTTCGAGAGACGCTTCGATCTTCACCTGACGAAGTATCGCCCAGACGGCGAAGTACACGGCCAGCAGCATGGTCGTGAAGCCAATCTGCTCACCAAGAGCGGGGAATGAAGCCTTTCCCATCCCTGTCAGGAAGAAAACACAATAGACAATTGAGAAAAGCACCGATGCCGGAAGCGCGGTGTCTTTCCAAGTCAACCTTTCAGCCAAGGCATCCTCGCTGGCCGGCTTTGGCTGGCGATCCTTGTACAACAGCAGAAACCCTCCCGCACGCGCCGTGACGGAATATTTATTCGGCTTGACTTTTCCCAGCCGCCCTGTCTCGATCACCTTTCCGACAAGGCGGTCGGACGCCGCGGCCGAATCTCCATCCTCGCTGGCAAGAGGAGGACAGGAATACACATACGAATGCCTCCTCAGCCACAACTCGTACCATATTCCCGAGCCATTGATTCCCGGACGTCCTTTCGCGTCAGTGATGTAGCCCAGACGCAGGCCGGACTCCCCATAGATGTTGCCGGACAGATCGACCCACCCCTCCTTGCGGACCTCATTTGACAAGTCTGAAGCGGAAGGGTCTTTCCTCAGGTTGATGAGAGCCAGACCTTTCTCCACATTGGAATTGCCCTGGTAGCGGTTTGCCGGCGGTTGATTGTAATCGTGAAAGACATAAGCGCCAGATGAGACGTTGAAAACGACGTCTCCAAAGGTATGGAAGCAACCATCCTCGCCACAATAGGATGTCTTCGTCCTCCTTTTCAGGAGACACACCAACACATACACCGTATAAATGACCAACAGGACAACAAGCAGCAGCGCGATCCTTACAAATACCATAGACTACCCTCCTATCGATTCATCAAGTTCATCCATTTCTGCCTTGGATATTCCCAAAGGCACTCCGGCGAGTGAATATGCCAAGTCTCTTCGCCTGTAGAATCCGTAGTACAACGAAAGTTTGTCCGCAAATGACAAGGCGGGGAGCGGATCAAGCGGACAATTGCAGACAAGACGCGACTTGATGCCTTCATCAAGTTTCTGCCAGCAAGTAAGCAGGGCGTATTCCGGTGCCGCATCATCTGTGACCGCATTGGTGTTTCCGAACACCCTCGGAACAATCGAACTCCTTAGTACCGGCGTGTTACCCGACGGCACGGAGAACAACATACCGTTCACCCCGGCCATCTTCTCAAAAGGAGCAACATTGACATCATCGTCAAGGATGTCCAACATCCGGCCGATGCTGTCGGCCGTGTGGATGTGAAGCTTCGGGGCAAACAACCGGCCAAGGACAGCGACCAGATCATCCGCATTTGCGGCAGGCGTTCCTCCGCCAGACAAGTCCGCGGCGTCCAGAATCTCCGACTGTGTGAAAGATGATTTCAGAAGCGCAAGCAGATCTTCTTTTCCCAATTCCGACAAACGTCTCTCACCTTCCCTCAAATGAATCTCAGCTTCCGAAACCGAATTATCATCAATCAGTCTCTCGCCACAGAACGTTCCTCCGATCAGTGGCTGGTTGAACATCGTTTCCGGAATCACTTCCTTGCCGGACTTCACATCCGGGACAGTCAGTTTGTCACGGAACAACGCCAGATAGCCAAGCTGGGCGTCACACTCCTTCACGAGCTCATCGTAGAAGGCACCTTGCTGATCCATCAGGAATTTGGACAGACGCTTGTTGACAGCAAGCAGAGTCGAGGCAAGCAACCTGTATTTCAATCGCAAGATGCGTTTGAAGTGACGGCGCAGCCTGATGAAGAACTCTATTGTCAATGGAAGGAAAAACAGCACCGGAATCCACAGCCACTCGACCGTAGCGAGTCCTCCAAGGTTAATCACCTTTGGAGACACCACACGCAAAACCGGAATGACGGTAAAGACAAGCAAGATTCCAAGAAGGAAGCACCGGACGAGCAGGCTCAGGACTACAGGTTCCCTTTTGAGGTTCTTGCACAGCCTCTCCATAATCTTGGATGAGGTGTTCTCCTCCGCGTCAGCCTGACATTTATCATATTCATTCCTCAAATACTCCGGAACGGGAACAATCTCATCGTCTCTCAGGATGACTCCGGCGCGTTTTCTGTTCAGATACTCCTTCGCCGAATTGAAGACGGACTCCAACTGGGCTATCGTAGGGTACTTGGAAGCCGAGTCGATGAGCGATTTCCGGTAGAGGCTGCGCAACAGAGTCTTGAAGCTTTCCGCCGCCTTTTCCCGGTTCTTCCGTATGATACCTGAAAATCTGGCGAGCAGGGCATAGGAAAGGCTCTGCATATAGCGGGTCAGCCGCGCGGGCGTGAACTTAAGATATTTCCAGTAATAGACCGGGAACAATTCCGCCCTGAACAAATCCCAGACGGGATGTGGATCCGCCTCGCCGTCCATCTTCTTCAAATCAACGTCCAGACTGCCACATTCTTCCCGAAGCCGCACGGAAACGGCATCTGCATTGACAGCATCCTCTTCCAGCACCTCACGCACAATTCTCCCGGCATATTCATCATCCTTGTTGTCAGCGTCCTTGAATTCCGCAACGAGTTTGTCCAGAATATGTTTAAGCTCAATGCCTCGGTGCCGTTCGCTGCTGTAGAAAATCGAAGCCGCACCCAGTGAGAATGTTCCGCTGTCCTTTCCTATCCTGTCAAAAAGCCTTTCACATCCTGCACTGACAAAGAACAGGTTCGTGAGAATCTGGAACAGCAATTCCGTCCGTTGTCCCTCGTCCAGACCGGCGTAAAACCGTGCTCCTTTATACTGCACATCCTGATACGCCACCACACGGTTGAAATGCTTCGGGCCAAGCTGTTCGTTGAGCATATTCAAATCTTCCAGCATCATAGCGGCCTTCTCGCGTTCCGGCCTGCTGTCCAATTGGTTGATGGTGCTCGGGATGTATAGTATTCCTGTGATCTCCACACCGAGGTTGGCGTGGTCGGAGATGATCCTTGGGAGATTGTCACGCAAAAGGCCGGGAAGCGGAGCAAACACCTCCTGCGTCAGCCTCTCATTCGCTGCGCCAAGGATAACTATCTGGAAATTACCGACTCTATATCCTGCCTTATTGAACGCATTGCAGCAATCCCTGCCTTCGGCGACCAACTCATCCACAAGAGCCTTGCACGAGGATGCATCCGACACGGCCCTGTCGGACACGTGGAAATATCGCCAGAACGGTTTCAAAGACTCCCCTGTGGAATCAAGGAGGCTCCGCAGTTTCCCTGACGAAACCGCAGAGCTTCCCAGATCTATTATCCAAATCGGGAGCATACTAAGCCAGATACTTGTTTGACAGGAATTTAGAGACAGTCTCCAACCGTTCGTTCAGGACACGGAGAATGTCGCCGATGGTCTCCTTCTCCATCTTTCCGGCACCCTCCCATTTTGCGTTAAGGTCGTTCTTCAGGGACCGGACCGCTTCCTGATACTTCTGCCGCAGAAGATCGGAGTCAAGGAAATTGACGTTCCTCACCAGATCAGAGATCAAGTTGGAGAATCGGCCTGTCGAATAATGTTCTGAAAAGCCGGCGAACAATTCAGTCATCATATGCTCAGGCCTGTCAATGGCAACGGTGTGGTAGAACACCCTGTCCCCGTCAGTCACCTTAAGCTCAATCTTCTCATTGTCCACGAGAGACAGTGACGCGGAAGTAGCGAACTTCGCGATCATTCCATCGAATATCACCGGTGTGTCGGCATAGTGTCCGGCGTTGTATGTTTCCGTTCCTTTGCGCATAAAGTGAGAGAATGTCTCTCCAAGCTGGTTCATAAGCAGATACTTTGTGAACACGATGAGTTCCGGCTTGATCTCCTTAGGCAGGACGATGTTGTCGGCATTTCCTCCAGAAGCGGCGAACGCCTGATGGAAATGGTAGAACACCTTGTTCTGGCACCTGTCATATTCATTCTTGATGCTTTGGTACATATCATAGTACTCGAAGGAGAGTCCGATTTTCGTGACGATCTTGTACATCACAGACGGATTCTGACTGTCAAGCATCTTCGTCTTTCCCGCACTGGAGGCCTCAAGGAACACATCCTTGACCACTCCTTCCGGACCGACGCAGAACGCCCTGTCGATGACACGCCCGGTTCTCTTCGCTTTGCTGTACGGGAAGAACACGGCTGGCTGGGTCTTCTGCCTGATGGTATGACGGGCCTCATTGTTCAGTTCGGAGAAGAAATTGGCGAGAGTCTTCTCGTACCACTGCTTGCTCACCGTCTCATTCTGATGCAGCAACGCTTTCATTGTGCCGACAGTGTAGTCAAGAAGATCCTCGACGACTCGTTTGAAGTCCGTCTTGCTTGTGTTGGTGAACAAATGGCTTTTATCATCAACAACGTATTTCTCCTGAATCATCCGCTCGCCATAGAGGCTGATCATCTGACTGAACATTCCCTCCAGAGAGCAGGACATATCTCCGTTCCGAAGTGGCTTGTACCCCTCACCAGGGACATAGTCTGAGGTGTGGCCGATGATCAGGCCATACCACTCGGAGAATTGGTTGCCATCCTCTATCCAGCCATATCCATCCACATATTCAGTGATATCCGGCACGAACACAGAGGTCACATCCAGCTTTGTGGCGTAGAAGGACCTCGCCAGCGAGGTGTAGCCTTGCGCCGCACCCTTGTCACCATTCAACACGGCGGTCGCCTCGGCGACGAGTTTGCGGATATGCGTGATGATACGGTCGATTATGCCACGGTCGCCGTAGGCAAGCTCGCGGATCATATCAAAGGCCTCTTCCGCCAGAATCACCTTGACGCTTGCCCTGACCCAATCCCTAAGACGTTCGAAGAAGATGGACACATCATTGGAATTGTTTCCTGTAAGCCTCTCCTTGAGAGTGATCTGAATGGCATTCCTGTACAGCTCATCCAACTCCCCTTCTATGCTGTCACGGTTCTCCACCATAGCCTTCCGGCTTGGCCGTATCCCCTCAAGCACAGCGGTGTTGGTGTCAGTGGTATAAGCCAGATAGAGTTCCTGGCAGTACGAATCCAGATCCTGTAGTATAGACATCACATACTGGAGACCGTGCTTACGGCAATTGTCCTCCGTCCAGTCCCACAGTTCCCGCTCCATTGCCTTGCGGGTCTTGTCCTTTTCCTCCCCGCGACGCTTGATGGACTTCTCGATGGAGTCTATGACACTTCTGGCCTCCTCAATGGACACGTTGGAAGGCAACTTGCTGACGACCTTGTTGTCGCTGTCCCTGATGACATTGTCCGGCATATCCTCATCCAGCATCTCCACTGCCATCGCGTTTATGGTACGGAAATATGAATCCTTCCCGGCGCCGGACTCAAACAGGGAACTCTTGATGATGGTGTCAAACACGGAGCGCATCAGCTTGTCTCGCTCCTCAAACGAATCAACCGGAGCGCCAATGATGCCGTAGCGCAGCATCTCGTACCTCACACGCAACGACACATAGTTCTCGAACTGCTCATCCGGTTTGCGCAAGGCCATATATCCCATAGGCACAAGGAAGTTTGCCGCATCAGTGGCCACCTCGCCATCCTCATAGTTGTCAAGGAACGACTTGAAACCTCCGGCACCTTTGCCACTATGAATATAAAACATCAACTCGGCGGTGTTGGAATACATCTTCTCAATGTCACCCATATTGCTGTTCCGATCAGTATGATAGTCAATAGGGATGCAGAACTCGAACGGGCGGTATGGCATCTTATCATCGAAAAGTGTGTAATCGTCCACCATAGCCATCCTATGGAACATCAAGTTCTTCGGACTCTCCTTCGCCCATTTCTGGAAAGCCTCGATCTCCTTGAACACCGCATAGGCATTGCGAGGGTATTTTTCATTGTCGGAGTTCATATTCATATAAATCCGAGGCATATACAGGACAAGTCCGACTTTCGGGTTGCCTTTGTCCACGTGGGTACGGTGTATCATATTCACCAAATACAACACATCCAGGACAGTACCGCTGCCGGTTCCACCGTTGCAACTGGCCACGACCCAATAATGAATCACATTCCTCGCGCTGTCAATCTCATCCTGGTTCAGCTCATTGATGCAAGTCTGAAGCTTGTCGGTGAACTTGTCCACCTTGCGTCCAAACGCGATGCGGGACTTGAGGCGAAGGGCGCCGGCTCCAAACGAAAGGTCACGGTTGTCCATACTCTCGGCGACCATTGCCGGACAAGCCTCGATAATGCGCCGGTTGATCTTAAGCTCAGGCGCGTACTTCGCCTCATTGTAGCTGATGTACGGATTTATGTCCCCCAGATTCAGCAACTCCACGTCATTGATGAAATCTATCCTTCCTCCTTCGTACAGGTTGCGGTAAGTCTCATTCGCCTCCGCCACATCACGGCTGTCCGTGTCCACAAAAAGGAAGCGGTAAGTCTCGTTCATCACCTGAAGACGGCTCTTCATTTCCGTCCCCCTCGTGCGTTCATAGACCTTGTACTTGATTTGGGAAACGGTGTTGACTCCGGAACCACCCAAACCGATGAAGATGTGTTTCTCTGCCATATTGCTATTCTGTAAATATTTTACTTTATCCAGCGAATCTTATATTTCTCTATCGTGATGGGGGCGTGCCTCGCGATAACAGGATGCTGATGGATGCCATATTTCACTCCGCTCTTGAATGACGAGCCCTTGGTCAAGGTAGCCACATAATCAGGATGTTTCATCGGACGGACAAACGGATTGTAGCGTCTCACGTCAATCCGGATTGCCCAGTCACTGTCCGGCACGGCCAAGAAAGAGGCACCCTTGCCCAAATCCACCTTATCCAGATTGTTCGCCTTTTTCTTTTCCGTAACGGGGGTACCTTCTTTTGAGACTTCAAACTTGCCGTTGATGCGATAAAAATCAGACCGATTACGTAAGAAGGCCTGGATCACCATCATTATGTACAGGATGACAAGCACGGCAATCAGACAACAAAGCCATAAAGGGAGCGGATAACAGAACACGGTACGGCTCACCGGAGCGGCAGCACGCATCGTAGGAGCCGCAAAGCCCAATTTGCCCAGTTCAGCCTCATAGGGGACATCAAACGAGGCTTCCGCAATAACATCACCGGCAAATTTCCGAAACGATGGGCAAAGCACGCTGTTCCCCTGATGGCGGAACTTTCCTGCAGCCAGTTTCACTTCCTCCTCGTTCGCATTCTTAGGTAACTTTGATTTGAATTCGTACCCTTCGGCCGTCGAGCCGACCGAATCCACACGCAAGACATCATACACAGGATTGGGCCTCCAGGACACTTTTATGTCAAGATTTCCATCAACATCCATAGAAGGTGCTATCGAAAAACCGTCCGGTTCAATCTTGCCTGCGACCAGAGCATAGAACTTGTCCAAAAGGATAGCGTTCTTCCGCTGTGTGAACCAGTCAGACAGAGCTTTGCCGTTGGCAATCGGAACGTGGCTGAAGCCGAACCGTTTCGGGAACACGCTGCGGACCCTCTCAAGGTCTCGTCCGCTTCCGGGAAGCTGGAGAGCGAACACATAGACGTCGTTCCCCGCCTGCTCAGTCGCGAACCTCCGAGCCACGCCATCCCAGTCCTCGCGTCCCCTGCGGGCCGCCGAAGGGTCGTGAAGGAAGTCCGTGATGATGAAGACAAACTTCAAACGGCTGCGGTCTATCTGTTTCATATCATCCGCAAGATAGTGCAGCATATTGTCAAGGTCTGTCCATTTGAAGTATTTCTCTTTCTCGTAGGCTGTCGTTGGCGTGTCATAGATATGTCCCGCATAGTCGATCAGGTTTGCGATGGTCTCCGCGCTTACCTTTCCCGCGCTTCCCACCTCATTTACCGCCTCTCCGCCGAACTTGATGATGGACACATAATCCCCCTGCTGAAGCGAGCGGAAAAACTCACCCAACGCCGGGACCACCGTCTCCTTGAACCTCCCCATCGTACCCGACACATCAATCGCGAAGATATAATCCGCCCTCTGCCCCTCAAGTTCCTTCCCGAACTTCTCCATAAGCATAGGATAATCAGCCCTCAAGGCCTCCATTCCCCCAACCTGAGAGAACAGCGGTGCCGCAACGAGCGTCAATGTGATCAGTAGAGTAGTTATTTTCTTCATAAGAGTGGTTCTAATTGCTACAAAGATAGGAAAAATAATCTATTCTGTCATTGTTGTTTTCCATTGTTTTCACATTAATATCACATTCCCCATAGGTTGGAAAGTCTCAGTACCGCTCTCGCAGTAGACTAAATGAACGAAATGAAGAAGATTCAGGATCAGAGTGTCATCGAGTCTCAATACCGCTCTCGCAGTAGACTAAATGAACAATGCCAATCAAAACCGAACGCTCGGCGGCTGCACGTCTCAATACCGCTCTCGCAGTAGACTAAATGAACACACAGGAATTCCCCGCAAAACTGCTGCTAATGTCTCAATACCGCTCTCGCAGTAGACTAAATGAACACGTATCATGTCAGCGCAGATGAACGGAATCTTGTCTCAATACCGCTCTCGCAGTAGACTAAATGAACTCGACGGCGCAACTTGCAATGTTGAGGGAAGCGTGTCTCAATACCGCTCTCGCAGTAGACTAAATGAACAGCATCGGTTTCAATGGATTAGATTTTCATATGAAATAATGCTGCTTTGCTCTCATCCTGATGGTCAACGCCTTGCTCCATTTGTTCATTTCTTTCGCAAAAGTAATGGTTTTTATGCAATAAAACAAGAGATTTCAAGCGACATCTCAAGCCAACTTTGCTGATAATAAAGCCATTAGAAGTCCTATTTATTTTCGCAAACCTTTGCGGGTCAATTCAATCATAATGGTTTTGCGAAAATCCGTCCCGAAACCACAGAATCAAACCATTGATAATCAACCTATCACAAAATACACGGTTGAAAATCTTCTAAAATGGCCCAAGGATTTCCGAACTTCCGAGGTTTTCGAATTATCGTTCAACAGCCAAAGGCGTCAGGTCAAACGTAAAGCCCCAAAGGCAAACGAATTAGCCATAAAGCCAATTTTCGCAAATGTTTTTCAATATGTCAAAGAACGTAGACGGGGACCTGTAAAGTCAGCAAATAGCCACATTGTCCAAATTACGCCGCTTGTCAGGCAATCGTACTATTTTCGTGTAGCAATTCATACACAATGAGTAATAAATCACACTATCTTCCTTGAGGTCAATTATTTCGGCAACTTTAGCCTCAAGATCCTCAAATTGCCTGTCAGTCATCATACACTCAAAAACACTGAAGTTCGCGCGCACACCATACCTTTCGAGAAGTTTTCCCACCTTCTCGCGCCGTTTGTTGTCTGCTACATCATAGGCAACAACACAAAAATTCTTCTTTGCACGCATACTCACCATTTTGCTATATACGGCCTATACATCGCTCCATTATCAATATAATTCGCGATTTCCAGGACTTGAGTGTTTATTATATCTGTCAACCGTGTTTCGACACCACGATATTTCTCATAACGGTTGAGTCGCTCAAAAATATTCTTTACCAATAGTTTCCGTGTCGAAGCATCCAACTTTCCATCGGACATCGCCAATGGCTCTTTCTTTTGGATAAGCGAGATCACGACCCGTTCTACGGCTTGGGCACGGAATAACTCAATGATGTCATAGACGAAAGTAGGCTTACCCTGTTGCGGAATATGAATAACACTTATGGTAGGGTTCAACCTCCTCCAAAGCAGAGCCTGCCACACACGAGGATAAATCATCGCATAGCCATAATTCAACATACAATTCATCAAATCAGTGGCACCTTGTCTGGTTCTCTTCTCAAAGTCAACATCATCATCCGAAATCAGTTCCCTTATGTAAGCCCAATACAACTCGGCGCAATGAGCCTCCTGCGCCATCATCTTGGCGCGATACTCCGGGTTATCGACGCAGTCCATAACCTTAGCCAAACATTCCGCTATGCGCGGAAGAGCATCTTCATAAACATCACAAAGTTTCTTCGAGGTCGTCTTGTGATACTTATGGAAATACTTCATCAGGTTCAACTGATTCTTCATCTTTCCTTGCAATATCTTTGCAGCCAAACGACTCTGACAGGCAAGCGTCATTGAAGATTGCTTCTGCCACAACGAAGTGCTTATGTGTCTCTGCGTCATCAGGCTGCCTTGGTGCATTCCGGACCAGGAGAAAAAGTGAATTCCAATCTTGTGATTCACACAATATTTGACAAGGTTACTGGAGATAGTCACGCCCTCGCACATAACACAGATGCGCTCCAAATTAGAAATCGAAGGGATCTTCTTTTTCTTTCCAGCCACTCTCATCACCAATCCATATTCACTTGCCCCTAAATATGTTCCGGGAGTTGTTATCACTAGATCCGTTGTCTCACCCTCTTTCTTCCTATATTCAAGTTTCTTCTGCTGAATAGCCTTCTTTACTTCTTTGTCCCCATCAGACTTCGCTTTATTACTAGCCTTCAAGTAGGAATAATGTTGAAGCAACCCATCCCTCAAAGACTCTGCCCTAAGAACATTATCCGGAGAAATGAAGCTGATCTCCTTCAAAGCATCACGTAATACCCACTTGTTTGGAATCTGGGAATATTGCTCCGTCACAACATCACAAAGATGCCCTATCAGGATTTTGTCCAAATAAGCCAGATCATCTTTGGTGACCAAAGGAACATAGTACCTCAATATCGCCGAAATGCTCTCTTTACCTTTCTTATCAAAGCCTTGCCCGTCCCATTCAAGTTGACGGATGCGCTGCCTCAACTCATCTTTTTTCTTTTCTGACAAATAGATATGACGATTGTCAATCATCACTCCAAGGAATTCAAATCCATCCTTAATCAATGAGACAGACGGAGGATTCAGCGTCAATTTGAGACGTTCAGTCAGAAAAGCCGAGCCTTCAGTCAGCCAAGCTTCGGCATGCTCCTGAGATTCGCAACAGATTATGAAGTCATCGGCATAACGGACATATTGGCTCGTTCTGGACAGCACATATTGGTCAAACGGCGTGAGATAATAATTTGCCAGCAATGGTGAAAGCACAGCTCCCTGAGGGACACCGACGGTCACGTCTTGCCAATGTGAGGATTTGTTGACAACTCCCATTTTCACACACAATTGGAGCAGCGACAGCATATCCTCATCAGCAATCAGAGGTGTCAAACGCTTAAACAACAATGAATGATCAATGTTGTCAAAATAGTTATCGATGTCAAGGCGCAATAAGTACGGTGTCTTTTTGCTCTGGCAACAGTACCTTGCGGCTTTAACCGCTTTTGTGTGTCCCTTGCCGGGACGATAGCCATAACTATTCGGAACAAACACTTTCTCGAATCTCGGTTCCACCAAAATTTTCACCGCCTGCTGGACTACCTTGTCACGCACGCTCAGCAGTCCCAAACGACGAACTTCATTCGATTTTTTAGGAATATTCACCCGCAAATACGGCTCAGGACGCCACCTCCGCTGACGCAACTCCTCAAGCAACTCCGTCAAATAGGTGCCAAGCCGCTCTTCAAACTGCAGCAACGACACTCCATCCACTCCACCCGCAGAGCCTTTCTGTTTGACAATTTTCCACGCGTCAAACAGAAGAGACTGCGAGCAGAGTCTGGAATAAAGAGGTGGTCTGGTTGAGCCTGATGCCATTATATCACGTTTTAGATTCTTTTCAAGCAACCATAACCGACATTCGTCTTGGCTCCAATTCCAATATCTTCAAGAATTGATGTGCAGAGATTCAATTTATTCTCCGAAGTGATTCTTACTGTGCCTTCTTGATAATCAGTAAATTTATA
Organism: Lachnospiraceae bacterium; assembly: GCA_963604455.1. GTDB lineage: Bacteria > Bacteroidota > Bacteroidia > Bacteroidales > UBA932 > Cryptobacteroides. The sequence goes on from CAVCRL010000009.1 coordinate 23,990, forward strand.
ACAGAACGAAAATATTATCCCAGAGCAAACCTTCACAATCTTGATAGGAACAGGTGGATCCAAAGGTCCGCCAGTATGAGGAGTCAGGTAGTCGTCTGTTATAACTTTAGATATTCCTTCTGGTCCAACAACCAATGCATCAGCAAAAACATCCGCACCATTCGTACCAGCAAGGCCAAACATATTATTTCTAAGCCGTAAAATAAGGTCTCTGCCTCCTTCTGATAATGTAATATTTGTAAATACGGAAAGTTCTTTCAGTATATTAAAAATATATTGCAAACGAGACTCGTCCTTATCATCATTAGGGAACACACTTCTTATCACACCTTTTACAGAAGATCCTGGAATCACTGGTAAACCAGAGGTATAGTCGAACTGCAAACCAGTCTTTATCGCATCATTATCAGGGATTCCGTGTGACAAACCGCCTCCGATTATCAGTCCTGGAGCGATAACTTTCATTCTTTGGGAAACAAAGTCGCCGGCCAAAGATTCAATTATTTGCATATTCACACGCAATGAAGGATTCAATGCCCTTGAACCTTGTGACGGGATATATGTACTGTGGCTAAAACGATATCCAAGATTAGCCGTGGCATCTACTTCCTCAACTTCTATTCTATGTATTTCTCCATAGTTTACACGAGGACTCGGACTCCATCCTTCAACGTCACTTGTAGCAAATAGCCTCAACGCTATTTTTAGCACAGTTGCAGCATTCAGCACATCCTTCTCAAATGTTTGCCTTTGAGAAGAAGCCGTGTTATGCACATACCAACCAGACAAAGACAAAGTCCGAAGATCATTGTACCTTTGACCCGATGCCCGGATTAGATAATTCTTTATCACAATCGGAATTCCTCTCCTAACTTTCGAGTCAGAAACGGGATTCTCATAAACAGCCAAAGCAGCAGCAAATCCACATTGCGAGACAGTAGCGCCAAACGAAGAAAAACTTGATTTGAACTCTTTCGCATAGGTTCCTCTGCTGTCAACAACGCCGACCTCTGTCAAAGATTCAACAGCAAACCCGATTTGCTCATATGAAGGTTTAAATGGCTTCATTATTTCCAGAATTTGAGTAAACCGTTATCTTACAAAGTCCATAGCCGACAGTAGCATTCGCCCCAATCTGAACAACAGTATTGCTGATGGCTTTGACAAAAGACTCATCTATATCTCCTTCATATAAAACAAATGCCGCAAGGCGACTTCTCCTTGGAAGCACCTGTTCATACCATAAGTTTGCGCTGATTCCATTCTCAAGGTAATTTCTTGCTATTACCGGAAGATGCTCATCATCAGCAAAATTCTGCAAGAATTTATTTGCATCAAGCATAATTTCTTCATCTCCGACCATAATTCTCGTCATACCTTTGCTGCACTCAATTGCATCTTGAATAGCACTTCCCCCACCAAATAATTGTGCCTCATTTCTCAACTCATCAAGGACTTCCTGACAAGACACCAATCGATATGGATAATTTTCGATGTTAGTAATATCCGGCATAGCCAACAGCATTGCATCAGTAAATCGATATGCGCCAGGTTTGCAGGCCAATGCGTTCTGGTCATCAACTTTTTTCCCGAATATTTTTTCAGTGATGTCATTATGCAATAACTTTGAACAATGCTCACGAAGAGCTCCTTTCAAACTTGATGAGAAGATACAGGGGATCCCTGTGACCGGATCCCTTTGAATGAGCTTGTCGATAAGACCATCGTTGTCTTTTCCACTGCCTACCTGCAAATTGCTTATGCAGTCAATTATTAATAATGATACATTCATAATCTGACATTTTATTCGTTATACATAAATATTCAAGCCGACTGCCTTTAATCTGGACTTACCATTTCGAAGATTCCCAAGTACTTCATTGTTACTGTGATATATCACAGAGCCACGTCCCAACAGATGATACAAAGAGGATCTGTTTTCTTTGCTCCACTTATGAGTATCAGAAACATATCTATTGTCAATGCTCTCACCCCAAATGAAATCAAACTTGTCACGTTCTTCCGCAGGGATGAATGCATCGCTTAAGAGCAGGACTCTACCATCTTTATGCAACTTTTCCTTGAACATTTCTACAGGATCTTTTCTATCCCCTATAGGTTCTATCGTCATATTGAACGCGGACCTGTTACCTCCCAAATAAACAACCCGACTTAATCTGTCCATTTTGACAGGCTCTTTATCTGACTCTGACTTTACAAGAATATCCTCAGATGTCTCAAGGCTAAACAAGAAATTGTACCTTTTCGCCATTCTGATCATCGTCTGTTTATAATATGCTTTTTCATCGTCAGCAAGACCATCATTCTTAGTGATTCCGATGCGTTCATCATATTGGAATATTTCTGACGCTTTCAACAAGCCTGAGTCTTCCTTTGAAGAAACCCAATACTCGTAATTATCAAAGTTCTTAAAGGTAAAAGGTGTGCCACCATCGACTTTAGTGATTTTACACTGTGGGAGATTGCAACCGGTAGAGTACGAGACTTTTCTCTCTGAAATCAACTCGACATCATAACCATAATCCATTGGACACGGAGTGAATAATTCTGAATCTGAATTGGCATCGCCCAATCGTTTCTCAACAAAGACCGGAGAAATCGATGAGATTACACCATAGCTATCTTGTGGATCTTCTATACTAAATGATCTCTCACCGATTAACCCTGGCCAGAATTTTCTGACTTCAGGGACATCCTTTTCGAGCAGATTATGTTCCTCCAAAATTACATAGCGCATCAATCCCAGCAATGCTGAAGCCTGAGGAAGAATACGACTGCGGACTAAATAATTCTGATTTTCCCCATCGCCAAAAGTCACTTCCCCACCAAAGAAGTAACTGCCGACCGGACGAAGCCGGACAATATATTTAAACTTATCCATTGCTTACTACTGACACTAAATGTTCAACATATCTCAACAAGCTATGTATGTAGTCTATAGCCTCTGTTGGATTACTTTCATCTGATTTTAGGCATAATATTTCCTTGATTTTGGCTAAGTAACCTTGATGCTGTTTGTGAACACTTTCGTTAAAATTATTATTTATAAAGTTCTTCAACAACTTTCTTTTACCACGCGAGTTTTCATTCTGAGCGTCAGGTTGATCATCAGGTTGAGATAAAATGTACCGCAGAGGTTGCTCGTGACGCTTCAACCAGAACGTCACACTGTGCAGGAATTTTTGATCACCTGAAAACGAACATATTATCAAACCTATGATGGCATTATACAAGTTTACGTTTGACTTTTTGATAACGCCTCCATTAGTCTGACCGCTATGTTTACGCAGTTCCCACACGATTGAGTTTTTTTCTGGCTGCTCCTTGGCATTCTCCAATAATTCATTCGCTCTTTGGCGAGTCTCCGCCATAGGGTACTTTTCGTAAGAAATGGCCACGCCATAACTTAAGGAAGGTTCATTGTCTGTAATATCGACTCCATTCAAGCATTCCCCCAATTCATTATCCAAACCGCTTAACAAACAAAATATGTCTTCCTTTCCATTATATAAAGGTGCATAAAAAGATATATCATCACCACCTTGATATATAACCTGGCCACCATACTCCTGAACTTTTGTTCTCATATTCGTACCAAATTTCTGAAAGCATCCTGACAGAGAAGGATTTACAGCCAGGTTTTGTCCAAAATTATCACCATCAGCGTTAACAAAAACCACATAATGATTCGAGGCCACTTCCGGCAATGATTCAAAAACATCCAAATCCATTGGCCCAAAGAAACTTTTCAGGTCAGAAATTTTTTGTTCAAACAGATTTGACAGATAATTATCCCTCTCAATGTCAGGATAGATATCCCTACATTCCGCACAAGACAGCATATTCTGAATCGCTTTTACCGCAGCAGCGGAATCATCTCTTTCTGACTCGTACTCTACGATGTAAATCTTTATCTTGCGCCTAAGGTAGTCGAACATTTGTCCTTCATTCATATTCAAGCCCAGACACCTTACCATCCTTTTCCCCACATCACATAGCACAGTGTCGCATATCTTCCTCAACGCTTCAATGAAGCTTATCTTGTCAGTCCCTTCAAACACATACTGATCAGGAAATCTACCAATGGAACTTGGATCAAACATTTCTTTGTTTACCGACGGCTTCAGGAACTTGCAACCGTCATCGAAAAGCGGTTGAACAATCCTTTTTGACAAATCCGAGAAGAAGTAACTTGAAGCCCAGATTGATCTCGTGCTTTTAGCATAAGACAACACTCGGTCGATCGGGCCGAATGTTATTCCGAAATATTTCTTAGTTTGATTCATATTACCTCATTTTACTAAAATTTCCTTCAGGTCCCAAGATATAACTGACATAGCCTCCAGCAATTGAAGATTTATTCCTTATCTGAACTTGCCTTCGATGATTATTATTTATGTACTCGAAATACCCTCTTAGAGAGAATCCCTCAGCTATCCTCATATTTTCCAAATCACTAATGTCTTCATTTATAGCGGTATGGGAAATACGGAAACGCATATCCCTCAACTCATCAGGAATTTCATTTAGTATAATATATACTATAAAACCGTCATTCTTATTCGGGACAGGATGATAATCAATAGGTGATTTGAAACGTATATCAGCATTAGAATCACTTTGCAAAGTGATTTTATCACCATAAGTTTTCCAATCCTGAGATACAGCCAACCCCAGAGCATCTCTATACAGATTCTTATGCTTTATTAATTCCTCTGAATCATCATACTCTTCTTCCATTGCATATGAAATTCTATTATTCGGCTTAACCTTTTTAGGAGAACTCAATTCGTTATAACCTATTATGCCACATAGATACTCATACACTTCATTATAATATTGGAAGTTTGTTCTAATCACTGGCTTGTCCCAAACATCATTCATAGAACGCGCATAATAGTACATAAGTGACTTTATGTAACAATCTGGTTCGTTGACCCCGCTGCGTATAACTTTGTGAAAATAGTGAATGTATTTGAATAACTCCGAAAAATCCGTAAGATTGCCATCGTATGTTACTGGAATATCAAAATAGTACGACGCATTCTGCGGAACCTGAAAAATCGGTCTGTTGTTTTCCTTATCCATTACGCAGAAGCACCCGAAACCTTTATCCTGCCTTGTGCCAAAACTATTATTCGCAAAAAAGTCATCAATAATATCCGCTATACTATCTACAAGCTCAGACACCATAGATATTATTGTCACTTCTAGATTCGAAAACATCACCAACTTCTTACGTTTAGCATTACCTGCACCCATATTCGCAAAGAAGATCGGATATAAATTTTCCTTTTGTTGCAGCCCTTTATTATTATATATAGGGTTATTGTTATCATCCTTCTTATTCTGGACATCAGGTAATATTTTGACAGAAGCACAACTAATCCGCATCTTGTAGTTCAATGCCGAATTATGATCTTTAATCCTCCAAGCATCTGGAATAGCCTCTCCTCTCAATGTCTTTGTTTTTATGATAAACCTGTCAAGTTTCGGTTTGACCTCAGTGGCTCGAAGGCAACAATTCGGATCATCGCCCTGAAAATGCCACATCGGAGTAATCTGTTCTAAATTAAATACTTTCTTATACATCTTGAATCTCGGTTAAAATCCTATTGTTTTGAGTTATTATATGGCGTGCACTGATACCGCCCTAAACCATAATTCACATCGTTGCCGATAGCCAACTGAGACATCATACTCAGCAATGGAACATAATATGGTGACACACGACCATAGGTTATCGTTCCTACATACCCTGGCATTACATAAACCTTGTCTGAACCTTTCTTTGGAGTACTACGTAACGAAATGTACTTTAAATCCGCATTCAACAACCAAGGTTCCACGGCAGGTGCGACCAATCTCTCTATAGAGGTCTCCCAGTCCTCTTTGCTTTTGATATCACACAGCCCATCCTCAGCATAGAGTAGAGTAAGGGTGGAAAGCCGGTAAGCCGCCGCGCTTATCCATTGATAAAAAGATGGGAAGCCATTCAGTCTGGACTGATAACCGACTTTTATCGCATCAACTGGTTTAGCCAACGCCATCGGAGTCTTGAGACAGAGTCTGACATTTACATTCTCGTCAAAGCATCGCTTGGCGAAATTATGAAGCCTGAGTTCCCGGCTAACCTTAAGGCTTATTAGATCCAAAGGTACACACGGTTCGCCCAATCCTGTCTCCAGCATATTCTGAATGGCCGTGATGACTGCAGACTGGAGACGAATCAATCGGCCAAGCAACAAAATATGAAACTTATAAGTTCCAGAGGTCAACAAGATGTACTCATTGCTTGGCAAGGTCATAGCGGAGACATCAAAAAGGTACCCTTTAGGGAATCCTCCACTAAGCTGCCTGTAAAGGAAATGATCTTCCGCCAAAGGCAGGGTGTCAAGACGTTCCCGCAATGAGTCCCCTTCAGGCATTCTAACCTGCTCTGCGGCATAGAGAAAACAATTCCTGACAGCCGCACCAATCCACGCTTTCTGTGAAAGGTCACGGCTCGGTTTAAACTCCACAGAGATGCGAACGAATGCCAAAGCGTCCAGCGACCGTAAAAGGACAAAATTCTCGTTATTCATCATCCTGTTTATTTTTAATCACTTGCCTGCCGCTATTCGCCTTGTAGAGTTCGTCGAAGGTCTTGAAATCCTTTGCCCAATGAGCGAAGTATTCGGACAACTTCGAAGGATCCATATCTTTCTGCTTTTCGTTCGAGCCTTTCCAGACTTTGTCAAAAAGCTCCACTTTGGCCTTGAAATTATCAAAACATCTCTTTGTCCTCGAAGATTCCTTGCATAGTTCTTCCAAACAGAGGTTCTTGTCCATCAATGCCTTATTGTCATCTTCTAATTTTTTAACGCGTTGTCTTGTCCGATTGGGCACAACGTTATAATGCATCGCCAAAAGCAAAAGCAGGATCAAGACGGCAAATGCCCAGTTCACAAGGCACGAGTGTTCCTTCAATAATTCACTTGCGTCAAAGCAAACGAGTACCACGATGCCCACGACAACCGTCAGAAAGCATCCAAATAATTTACTGTTCATCATTTTTTCTTTTTATATTTTACAAGGCCGACAGCGAAAGCCACACCTATCAAGGCAATGACCACCTGCCATATCAAACCATTATTATTCTTCAGCACATCACTCATCTTATTCATTCCCCAGAATCCTGTCACAATCGAGACAGGGAGAAGAATAGCCGCCATATAGTTCAGTAAGGTCGCCTTCTCATTGCGCTCACGCTCTTCCGCCAACTGGACATACTGGTGCAATTCCTCAATCTCACCATCGAGGTCTCTGATGTTTTCATCCAATTCCAGACAGGACCGGAGCATAGAGTAAAGCTCAATACCCTGATCCTGAGCGGACACCTCCCGGAAGTTCACTTGATTGATGAAGCGGATATATTCTTTGTACAATGAGCCTGCCCTTCCGGACAACTCCTCGACCTTCAGATCCTTCATTGAACACAAGTCAGAAACCTCTTTGGAGAACCTAAGCATCGATGCCCGCTGGACGATGACGAGTTCAGCCATTCTGGCGTAGATGGTCTCAAAATAATCCGTCAGATACGGAGGTGCCGTGGAGTTTGTCAAAAACACAAATGAATATCTGCTGACTCCATACAGCGAGCACCATTTACGCCAACGCAAGTAAGTGCGTTTCTTTAACAAGGATGTTTTCATCTCGTCATCCTGACAGGTTTCATCTCCAACGTCCACAAACAAGTACTTGTACCAAGAAGAAGAGAAACGAGTGTTGGGGTTACAGTAAGCATCCTCATTATTCGAGAAATCTTTTGACAGCTCATCGTTCTTGTACCAAGACATCACAAACATACGATCGTCTATCACAGGTTCCGGATGTATGTCTGATGACAATTCTGAAATCAATCTTGTGATAAAGGATGCCGGTTTCCAGTAATCTTTTGGAGTATAGCTCTCAAAAGTCTCCTCGTAGCTATATTCCGAGCTCAGACCTTCTATCCTTATCCATTCGCCTATCTGTCCTCGACTCTGGATGTCACCATAGAACGGTGGCATAATACGACGACCATACTGGTTGATTCTCAATATGTCATCCAAGAAACTTTGTTTTTTGTCCGTATTACGGAGGTAGAATGACAAGAAACCTATTCCCGTGGCATAGAGGTTCAGGTTCATCGATTCGACCTCAAGATCGTATGGCTCATTCCTTCCGGAAACCTTTATAAGATAACGTACTTCTCTTGAAAGCTGCGGTTCAATCCTCTCGTAATGTCTTATTATATCAGTGTCGGAACCGGAATCATACATAACCCTATGAACGAAAGGGTAATAGTAATTCCTCTCAGTGTAGAGGGATGCCGCCTCAATATCATTCGGTGGCTCCGGCACGCGTTTCCAATAAGAATGAGGATTGATCTGAATCGAGTTCAAATCAACCTTCTCTGACAAAGAGGCATTTTCTTTCCCGTTCAGTTCCCATTTGAATGGAAAGAAGAAAATATGATAACTATAGGTTTGTGTTGGCGCTGGTTTCTCAAAAATGTTTTCAGGCATAACTTTTGGGTTTATATTTTCAGAATATTTTCTCAACTATTAGCGAACAGGGCTTCAATCCGGGTGGCCATCGATTCGAGCTCGGAGGCGGTGTAGGAGCCTAAGACGGTACCGAGGTAGCCGGAGTCACCGCCACCGTAGAATACCTTCTGGCTGAGGATGCCTTCGGCGAAAAGGGAACGGAGCTTGTCGGCGTCCTCACCGTAGAACATCAACTCGATGTCTGAATATATCACAAGGCGGCGGTAGGGGTAAAGGCGGTCACAGATCGGGGAGAACCTTGGGGAGGATGTCTTCACTATGAATATGCTTGATGAATCTCCACGCAGGTTGTGAGCGATGGCATATTCAGCGGCCATTTCATCCCCGTCTGTCACCCCCTGTGCCTTGCGGTCAGCCTTGCGGATTGCCTCCACCTCCTGACGTGTCGCTCCAAGTGCCAGCATTCCAGGAATATACCTTGCGTCGTTGGCGCCGACCAGCAGTTGGTGCCGGGAAGGTGTGATATTCAAAACAGACAGGACCTGTTCGATTGAAGAGGGGCTGTCGATGAAGTCATTGTGATGGTCAATCCTGACATAATTTGACGGTGGAGGCACGTCCTCTTTCAATTCGATTCCGTAGATTGTGCAATCAGGCTTATCCGCATATTCATCAAGAATATCACGGTATTCACTCAGGAGAGCGTTGTTCCAACCAAGTTTTTTGTCGGCATAGTTAGTCCTCAACTTATCAAGCAGCTCCCGAATAGTCTGCATCTCAAGGTCATATCCGCCTAAAAGGAATATTCTGTAACTCATAATTTTTCTCTTCATAATTAGTCGCGCCGGCTCCTGCCCGCCAGCCACGAATGGTATCGTTTGAGCGCAAGCTATAATTGGCCCAGTTTATTTCACAGGGATTCAAATTTAGGAAATAAATCGTTAAAACCAAATAGAAATTGATGATAAATACCATTATTCATCCTACAAGACGGTGACAAAAGTTCACCAGACAGTTTTGATGCAAGGCACGAAAAAAACACTATCCGGAATTTTGGTAACGTGCAAAATTCCGGATAGTGTTTTTTCGCGCCCACACCTGTCACAATGAAAAGTCAGTGACAGACACGAACATATTCATCAGCCTCTATTTGCGGCAGGCGTCGGCGATGACCTTCTCGCTGCGGGCGATGAAGTCGGAGAGCGCCTTGCCTTTGAGCAAGCCGTTGGAAAGGAGGGCGAGGTCGATCACCTGCTTGAGGATGTCGTTGCCGGCGG
>CAVCRL010000010.1:0-32853 GCA_963604455.1 Lachnospiraceae bacterium
TCATTCTAATAGAGACTTCCACTTCCCTTTGCTCCACCGCCCTTGTGGAGGACGGGAAGGTCGTCTGTGAAAGAATCAGCGACGAGCCAAGGGCGCACGCCTCAAAGACAGCGCTGTTCGTCAGCGAGATGCTTTCCGAAAAAGGTCTTAAGGTGTCCGACTGCGACGCTGTGGCCGTCAGCAAGGGGCCAGGCTCCTACACCGGGCTGCGCGTCGGAGTCTCAACGGCCAAAGGCCTCTGCTTCGGGGCCGGAATCCCGATGATCTCCGTCGGCACGCTCGACACACTCGTCTGGCAGGCTCTGGACGGGAATATGCTCCCGGAGGGCTGCCGCTACATCATCCCGATGATAGACGCCCGCAGGATGGAGGTTTACACAGGAATATTCACGCCTGACGGGAAGCAGGTCTCTCCGACAGTGGCTCAGATAATCGATGCGGACTCGTTCAAGGATCAGCTCGCCGAAGGTCCGGTGCTGTTCATCGGTGACGGCGCTGACAAGTGCAAGGACACCCTGACCAGCCCGAACGCTAGCTTCATCCAGTGCTGCCCGAAAGCCGCCTCGATGATGCATCCGGCACAGGAGGCACTGGAAGCCAAGCAGTTCGAGGATGTGGCCTACTTCGAACCGTTCTACCTCAAGGAGTTCATCACGACAGTGAGCAAGAAGAAAATAATTTAAATTAATGAATATTATGAAATTCGGTGTCGCCAGCGACCACGCTGGATTCGAGTACAAGCAAAAGATCGCGGCCCTGCTTCAGAAAAAAGGCTACGAGGTTGTGGACTATGGGACATATTCAGAGGACAGTTGTGACTATTCAGACTTCGGTCACGCCCTCGGAGCGGCCATCGACAATGGTGAGGTTGACCTTGGGGTCGCGTTCTGCGGTTCCGGGAACGGCATCTCAATGACGCTGAACAAGCATCAGAAAGTTCGCGCGGCTCTTTGCTGGGGAACCGAGCTGGCCCGTCTCGCGAAAGCTCACAACAACGCCAACGTGCTTGTTATGCCGGCCAGATTCATCTCCTACCAGATGGCCACGACTATACTCAACAAGTGGCTGACCACGGAGTTTGAGGGTGGCCGTCACGAGCGCCGCATCGAGAAGATTCCGCTTTGCAAGTAAAGTGACGGGCATCTTGCAAGATAATATTTTGGAAATCAAGGCGTTGATCGCCGACAAAAACTTCCTTTCGGGTAATTCCAGACTCTCGGAAAGTATCGAGGACTACCCGGAAGGAATCATCATTCCTATCGACAAGCCCTACAGATGGACTTCCGCCGATGTCATCCGCAAAGTCAAATGGGCGGCGTGCAGACACTTCCACAAGAAGAACCTGAAGGTCGGCCACGCCGGCACCCTCGACCCGCTTGCGACCGGAGTGCTGCTCGTCTGCATAGGCAAGGCCACCAAGCTGGCCGAGACCCTTCAAAAGGAGGGCAAGGAATATCTCGCCGGGGTCTCGTTCGGTGCCACCACCCCTTCCTACGATCTGGAGAAGGCAATTGATCAGGAATATCCCGTCGAAGGTATCACGGAACAATCGGTCATAGAAGTTCTGCCTCGGTTCCTTGGCGAGCAGGAGCAGATCGCTCCCCTCTTCTCAGCCAAGTCCGTTGACGGGGTGAGAGCCTACGAGCTGGCAAGGAAGCAGTACCGTGAGGCTCACAAGGAGAAGACTGACGTGATGACGGATTTCGACCACACTGTGGCCGAGACACTTAACAAACAGATCATCAACATCTCCGGAATGGAATTAATCTCGTTCTTCCCGAACGGGAAAGAAAGCGGACCGGAATTATCGGATGAAGGGCTGAGACCAAATCCACGGATAAACGTAGTGGACACATCCGCCCTGCACCTTCCGTTGGTGATGATCCGGATCAAATGCAGCAAGGGAACCTACATCAGGGCATTGGCCAGAGACCTCGGAGAGGCGCTCGGTTCAGGAGCGCACCTAAACTCATTGGAGCGGACAAAATCAGGTGGATTCACAGTAGAGAACAGCCTTTCAGTCAATGAGGCTATGGGGATTCTAATTAATGGACAGTGACGCGGGATGACCGTGTCCACGCCTATAGTGGAGTTACAGAAGTTCCGTCAAGGTCATAGATCTCATTGCGGGACACCCCGACGACACCTTTGACTTTCCTGAAGTACTTGGTGGCCTCCTCAAGGGTCTTGCCTTCAGGGATACGGATTGTCAGCGCGTCGATGATGCCGTAGTCATAGACAACAGCCGCCCCGTACTTCGCGGCCGCCTTCTTGAGCGGTCCCTTACCGACATTCTCATCATAATAAATGACCAGTGTGTTCGGGGAATATGCCAGACCGGCCTGACGAGGTCTGACCGGAGGAAGCTCTCCGATGGCCGGGATGTCAGGAGAATCGTATGAATCCACCCGAGCCAGCTGTTTTTCAGTCCTGCTGATGGTGCTGCAACCGGTGGCCACCGTGAAAGCGGCGGCCAAGGCAAGTGACGAATCTGTGAGCAATCTTGTCATATCACAACAAATCTATCGGCCTTCTCTTACAAGATTGAAGCCAGAAGACGCCCACTCGGCCATAGATTCTCCGTCGGCATAGACCAGATAACCTTCCAGCTCATCCTGCGACTCAATAAAGCGCTTCGCCTCATCCAATCCGATGACCATACAATAAGTGGCATAGGCGTCGGCCAAAGTCGCGTCCGGGGCGACAATCGTGGCGCTGAGCAGATTATGTGTGACTGGATACCCGGTGCGAGGATCGACTGTGTGTGAATATTTCCGGCCGTCCTTGACGTAGAACTTACGGTAATTGCCGGAGGTGACCACTCCGCAGCCGCTTCCGTCTCCCTGCCATATTCCCACAAGACCTTTGCCGCCAAGCTCCATATTTCCGTCCTCCGGTCTGTCAACTCCGATTGTCCAAGGCTTGCCGGAAGGGTTCAGACCCTCGCTATAGATCTCGCCGATGTTCACAAGCATATCCCTGACCCCAAGCGACTGAAGATATTCAGCGATCTTGTCGCAGGTGTAGCCCTGCGCGATGGCGTTGAAATTCAGCTTCGGGCATATTCCCTGAGCCAACGGGGACATATTCCCGTCAAATTTGTCCATTCCGCAGACCGCCTTAAGACTGTCCACGACGGCGGCCGACGGCAGAGAATCGTTCGTGAAGCCAAACCCCCAGGCATCATAGAGCGGCCCGGAAGCCATATCCAGCGCTCCGCCCGTCTCGTCATAGAGCCTTTTCGAAATGGTGAATATCTCCCTGAACATCTCATTGGGAACCACCGATATGCCGGCGTTGAAGCGGCTCAGCTGCGATCCTTTGTTGTAACCGGACAAGGTGGTGTCAACCAGCGTCAAGATGGAATCCACCGACCTTCTTATCTCGCTTATGCCGGTCTTGACGCCGCCGTGGTTGAATTTCACTGAATATGTTCCCCCCTGGGCATAGCCCGTCAATTCCTGATAATCCGACTTCCGGCCACAGGAGACCACGGCCAGAAGGGCCGCGAAGCACAGAGGTATGCTTCTGAATATTCCTTTTATCGCTTTCATTTCTGCAATTATAGGCATTTCGCTTCAATTATGTGACATCATTGGACTAGTTTTTGCTTAAGACCTACCGTTTTTGCGTTTTTTATGCGATATTTGTATTTTCAATCGAGAAAGATGAAGATAAGAAACATTATTTTAATAGGATTGTCAGCGGCGATGCTCGCCCTCCCGTCCTGCAAACAGGATAAAGAGAGTTCATCCACGAAAGACTATGTCGACGGGACGCTGACCTTCTCGTCTTCCGTGCCGACCTATGTGCGGAAAGGGGTTAGCTTCAGCCTGACCCCATCAGGAATCACCCATCCAGGCACAGGTTCAGCCGAGGACATCGGTTACTACTGGTATGTTTCGTGGGACACAGCGAAGGACACGACCAAGACAGAAACCGACAAGAGCGGTGACGGCACCTTCAAGTTCACCGTCCCGTCCAAGGTCGGAACATTCACTGTCAACTGCGTCGCTTTCGCGGACGGTTACTACACCAAGACGAACTCAGCCTCGTTCAGCGTGGTTGACGCGGCCCTTGACTCGACCGTGGCAGGAGCATATTCCAGCAAGGATCCGATATTCACTGACCCAAGGGACGAGGGGACCTACTACACGACCACTTTCGACGGCAAGACCTGGATGAAGAACAACCTCTATTATTCCGGTTCCGGCGTGTCGTATGAAAAGAGTGAGGCTATGGACGCGATCTTCGGTCGTTACTACACTTGGAGCGAAGCCGTCTCAGCCTGCCCGGACGGCTGGCATCTGCCTTCCGACGCCGAGTTCACCGCTTTGGCCAATGCACTTGCGCCTAAGGGAACGACCTTCTCGGAGAATGAGAATTTCATCGGTGTCGCCGGCGGTCTGATGGTTGACGCGAAGTTCCTCGGCACAAGGATGTGGGAATACTGGCCGCAGGTCAAGATCACCAACGAAACAGGTTTCTCAACCCTTCCTGTCGGCTATGCCACTGACCCAGGGGACGCTCCGAAGTTCACAGGACTTGACAGTTATGCCACATTCTGGACATCCGACTCGGAGAGTGACGAGACTGGTTTCTGCCGTTATATCTACGTGAAACAGAATGACATTTTGGTGGGAGCGAGAGACAAGGAATCGTTCCGTGCCTCTGTCAGATGCGTCAAGGACTAACGCAAGTCCGTGATCACATAAGAAGAATCGAGAGTCTTTTCGTCGAAGCGGAAAGACTCTTTTGTTTTTCCTGACTCCTCAAAGCGGAGATTGGAGATGGTGAAGTCCGACACAGAGCCATCGTTAAGGGTCACCTCGGCGCCGACAAGTGTCGTTGTACCGCTTTTGAAGAAAAGCTTCAGCCCGGCGATGTCCATTGAGCCTTTTCCTCTATTAAGTGGCGAGAGGACTGACGCGTCAACGGCCTTTCCACCGAATTTCGAACCGCCGAAAGAGACCTCCTTGAAGGCGTTGTCAACAGACGCGATCATCAATGCGGGATTGGTGGCGTAGCTGTCGTAAGAATCATCGACAGACTCAACCAGAGCCTCCTCCGAGATCCTGTCGATGGTCCAACGGGTCCTGCCGTCGCACCAGATCTCAAGGCCGTTGCCGTCAACCTTGAACGAGTTGCCTTGCACCTTAACATTTCCCTCGCCGGTCATCTTGGCCTTCCTCGTCGGCATCGTGAACGAATATTCGAACGAGACAAGCGAGGACGACACTTTGCCGACAAACGCGTCAAGAGTCTTGCTCTTGGCTACAGAGACCGAAGACATCGCTGTCAGAGCGATGATGACAATGAATATTCTTGATAATGTTCTCATACTAATGAAGCCGACAAGCACAATCTGTGCCCGGGTGGCAATAATTATTGATTCTTGTAAGCATCGATGATCTTGTCCAGCTCATCAAGGCTTGTGACAAGCACCTGACGAGGCTTGGAGCCTTCCTGAGGGCCGACGATGCCGGCAGCCTCCAGCTGGTCCATAACGCGGCCGGCCTTGGCGTAGCCCATTCCGAGCCGTCTTTGGAGATCTGACGTGGAGCCCCTCTGGTTCATCACGACCATCTTGGCGGCCTCTTCGAAGCGCTCATCGAGTTTTGTCATATCGACCAGCCCACCTGATCCTTCCTCGGTGTCATCATCGACCGGCGGCAGATAATACGGGGTGTTGTAGGACTTCCTGTGGCCTTCCTGCGAGCCGATATATTCAGTGAGCCTGTTGATCTCCTCGCTGTCGATGTAGGCGCACTGGACGCGCTCCATCTCGACTCCGGCATAGTAGAGCATATCTCCCTTACCGATAAGTTTCTCGGCTCCTGGAGAGTCCAGGATTGTGGCGGAATCCGTTCTGGAGACGACCCTGAAGGCGATTCTGGTCGGGAAGTTCGTCTTGATGAGTCCGGTGATGACATCCACGGACGGCCTCTGGGTGGCAAGCACGACGTGCAGACCGGCGGCACGGCCTTTCTGGGCGAGCCTGATGATGGACGTGGTGATGCTGCGGGCCACAGCCTTGGCGTCACCGCTGCCGCCAACCGACATCGTAAGGTCGGCATATTCATCAATGATTGTGACTATGTACGGGAGGAAGCGGTGCCCTTCGGTTGGAAGAAGCTTCCGGTTGCGGTACTTCTCGTTGTAAGTCTTTATGTTAGGCACAGCGGCCTTGCTCAGCAACTCGTAGCGCTGATCCATCTCGATGCAGAGTGAACGGAGGATCTTGTCGGCCTTGTCGGCCTTCTTCACGATGGCGTTGTCCTTTTCATCCTGCTCGTCATTGCCAGGGAGCACGGCAAGGTAATGCTTCAGAAGATGCCCGTAGGCCGAGAACTCGACCATCTTCGGGTCGATGAAGACAAGTTTCAGCTCCGACGGGTGCTTCGCGTACAACAATGATGTCACTATAACGTTGAGTCCCACCGACTTACCCTGTTTGGTCGCTCCTGCAACCAAAAGGTGCGGGGCATCGGCCAGATCGAAGACCTTGACTTTCTGCTGGATGGTGTAGCCGATGGCGACAGGAAGCTCGGCCTTGCTGGTACGGAACGCATCATCGTTCAGCACTGCACGCATAGGCACGATCGACGCCCGGTCATTGGCGACCTCGATGCCCACAGAATCAGTCAGGGTGACCACACGGACTCCCCTTGCGTGGAGATGCATTCCGAGATCCTCCTGGATCCTTTTGAACTCGGCGATCTTCACGCCTGGCGCGGGATAGACTTTATAGAGGGTGACGGTCGGCCCGACAATGGCTTTGACATCGTTGATCTGGATGCGATAGTTCTCCAGAGCGTTGCGGATTCTGGCGTTGTTCCTTGACAATTCCTCATCGGAAACCTCATTACGGCTCGATGAATATGGATCCAGCAGTTCCAGCAAAGGGAATTGGTAATCAGGCAGTTCGTCACGGACATTGATTCTCGTGAGTTCCTTCTTGATGTCAGTGGACAATTCAGGCACGGTTGATTCGATGGTTGGTGCCCCTTGTCGAACCACAGGCTCAACCAACGGACGAGCGGCTTCTCTTTTCGGTTCTTGAGCAACTTTCTTTTCTGAGCCTTGAGCCATTTCCTTTTCCGGTCCCTGAGCCTGTCGAAGGGCTGGTTCCGAAACACCCAAAGCAGAAGTTCCTGTATAGCCAGTGGCTTCGATGGTTGGTGAGCCTTGTCGAACCACAGGCTCAGCCACCGGACGAGTAGACTTTTCTTCCGGATTCTTTTTCTTTCCGAGTGACATAAGCCAGTCCGAGAAGCGTTTCGAGGCCAGGACCATCCAAACGAGAGTCAGAAAAACCAGCGCGAAACCTGTAAGAATATTCCCGAAAAGGACTCTCGCCCAAATGATCACGGATTCCCCGCACTCGCCGCCGAGACCTCCTCCGAAAGCGTTGCCAAGACCTGTCAGATCAGAGACGAACGCAAGGATAAACGAAACGATCATCGCCCCGGAGACCGTCATAAGGGTCGTTTTCAGCATCGAATGCCGCCACCGGTGCAACAACAGGCGGACGGACACGGCGAACAGGATGACCACAAAGGCCAGACTCCCGATTCCGAACCATCGGCGCACAAGCAGTTCCGCCCATCTGTAGCCGACCTTTCCGGCTATGTTGCTGACCTCGACGGATATGTCTCCGACAGGTGAGGCCAAAGCGCTTTGATCCGCCTTCCAGGTAAAGAAATACGAGATGATGGAGAGCAGCGTGAACACTGCCAGCAACGCGACGGCAAGGCCGGAGAACCTCACCAGCCTTGACTTGTCGTCATCATCCATATTCCTCCAGAACTTGAACATTATTTCCTGTTCTTGCGGTTACCTTTCTTGTTGTTCCTGCGGTTCTGCCCCATATTCAGATTCAAGCCCGGACGCGAGAAGTTCGAGTCAAAGGAGATCTTGGTAAGTTCCAGATCCTCAGGGATCTGAATCCGATAGTCGGACAACTTCTCGATGTCTGCGAAAATAGTCTCGTCCGCCACGCTGTCCTTGTTCCAGATCAGGTACTGCTGGCGCATATAGATAGCGAGGGAACGCAGCATCGCCCTCTTGACCTCTCCTTCCGGCTCTCCGGCGATCAGATCGATTATGCTCTCGATGTTACGTCCGTAATGGTTGGCGCGCACCGGCGACTTGTCGATAGGGATGACCATCGGCGGCACGTCCATCGCCTCCGGATGCGGAGCCGGATACGGGGAATCGATGTCCAGATCATAGCCAGCGATCATATAAAGATGATCCCAGAGCTTCTGCTCATAGTTTTCCTGCGTGTGCACCTGAGGGTTAAGGAGTTCCATCACCCGGACCACGGCCTTGGCCTGCTCGCTTCGTTTCGCCCTGTCTGGGATGGCCTTGACCTGTTCGACCATATTCAAGACTATCCTGCCATATTCAGGCATCTGGAGTTTCTCCCTCTCGGTGTTGTAGTAAAGCTTTATTGAGTAGTCGTTAGCTTCCATAATAATTCAATTTTGAGTATGAAAGGCAAATATACGAAAATTATTCCACCTCATCAGTAAGGACGTACCAGATTGCGGAGGATATTTCCGAATATCCCATACGGCGGTAAATGTCAGCGTATCGCGCGACCTGACGATGGTACGAACGCTTCTTCTCGCCGAACTTGTAGTCTATCACAGTGACCTTTCCGTCCTTCACCAGAACTCTGTCCGGGCGATAGATTTCTCCGTCTGTGTCAATCAGTTGGGTCTCGTTAAGAATCTGAGTGCCATCGGCCGGGAACCATTCCGGATGAGACGCTATCCGCCGGGCGAGGATATTCAGATAATTCTCTTCCTGTCCGGCATCGATCTCGCCGGCGTCGTAGGCTCTTCTGACGGCGGCCGGCAGGTCGTCCGGTGTGATGACCTCAGAAAGGATTCCGTGCAGCACAGTGCCGTTGATCCTGGCCGTGTTCCTCGCGTCATCAATGAAAAAGTCTATCGAATCGGCGCTGAACTTCAACCGCCCACGCTCCCGGACATCGGAATCCGGATCTTCGTCCGTAGGGTTCAGAGGGAAGGATGGATAGCCCGGCATCAACTCGGAGAGAGAATCCTCTTTTCTTTGCGCGGAGGAATAGTCATAAACATCTCCTTTCGAGAAGGTTATCCTACTGTCGGTTTCTTCCTTCGAGAACCCAAGGACCTCGCCGTAACCGGACAGATAGGCGTACAGGATCTGTGAAAAGTCAGAGAAATCGCACGGCGGCACTGACGCGCAGATGGTCGGTGAGCCCTGTCGAAACAACGCCGGAGGAACAGAAGCGGACACCGTCGTTCCGGTCACTTCGACAGGCTCTGTGACCGGGACGATGGCATCGACAATCTTCTCCGGCGGATTCTTGGCGATGACTGTCAGCCCTTTGGCCGCCCTTGTCAAGGCCACATAGAAGGTGTTGATGTTGTCAATAAGCTGGAACCGCATCTCCTTGACGCTGTCGCCACGGAAAAGGGAATCCTCGCTGTCCGGCTTCCGCAACGACACGTGATAGACTCCATCCGCAACCCCTTCCAGCTCAGTCCCTTCCACCGCCGGACGAGCCCAATGCTTCTCCGGACGGAATATTCCGATCCTCTCGGCGTAAGGGAATATGACGTGGTCGAACTCCAGACCTTTGGATTTGTGGATCGTCATCACACGGACAGACTCGGGATCTGACGGAGAGCTGATCTTCGGATCCGCATCCTGCCAGGCCTTCAGGAAACCGTCAATCGCGTTCCCGTTGACCGAGGCATAGTCCTGCACAAAGTCCATAAAAGACTGAATATACTGGGTCTCGGACTCGAACAATCTTGCGTCCTTCTCCTTGAGAATCCTCAGCAGCCTCTCGCATAGGTCCGACAGGGAGACGCACGAAAGCTCGCTGACATCGATGTCCAGCTCTCCGGCCAGGAACGATCCGATGGTGTCATCCTCATTCCCCACCGAGGACAGCAACGAGACGACCTGCCTTGCTATGGCCGAGGACTTAAGGTGGAGGGAATCGTCCGAAATGACGCTCACTCCGTTATCCATCAAGAACATAGCGATGTCGGAGCCGTGCCTGTTGTCCCTGACAAGTACGGTGATCTCACCGTATCTCGCCCCGGCGGCGTGGATTTTCCTCACAGTCTCAAGCACAACGTCCATCTCGTCCTCCTCGTCACAGAAAACAGCCTCGACACTTCCCTCCGCCTTATCTTTCGCCTTGACCAGCTGGCTCTCGTCAGCGTAGATGTCGCCGACCTTGAGATCCGACTCCTCACCAAGCATCCCGTCAAGAGCCGCTGGAGCATATTCAAAGAATCCGTTGTTGAACTCGACTATATTCCTGAGGCTTCGGTAGTTGCTGTCAAGGGTCTCGATGCCGCACCGGGTGAATTCGCCCTGCACCTCACGCGCCATCATCCGCCAGTCGGAGCCGCGCCAGCGGTAGATGCTCTGCTTCACATCGCCGACAAGAAGGTTCTCTTTCCCCTGCGCGACGCTGTTCTCGATGAGCGGCCTGAAATTGTCCCACTGGATCCTTGAGGTGTCCTGGAACTCGTCCAGCAAAAAATGCTCGAAGCGCACTCCCAGTTTCTCGTAGATGAACGGAGCGTCCGTGCCGTCGATTATATTCCTCAGAATCACATTGGAATCGTCCAGACTCAACACGTTCTTCTCCTTCATCAGAGCCTTGAACTCCCTGTCCAAATCCCCGGCTATTCCCAATTCATTCAGAATCAACGAGATTTTGGAGGCCGTCGAATAGACCTTATACTTTTCCGTGAATATCCCGCAGTACCTCTGAAGCAGTGGCATCAACCTCCCCTCCAACGGCCCGAACCTCTTCAAATCCGCCTTTCTGAACCACTTGCTGAAATCCTCGCAGTTTCTGAATATGGTCGCGGACGGGTACGCCGGCTCATCCTTAGGGCCTGACGCGGCGCATACATAGATGGAATTGAAGCACTTCCGTGAGAAATCCTCATTCGCAAGCCCTTCCTCGGCCGCCGCACTGACAAACGCCTTGGCGGCATCCTTAACCTCCTTGGAGAACGATGTCATCACCCCGGAAAGAGCCTTCTTCATCCTCGCCAGATTCTCTTTTGAATATGCCCGATCCTCGTCAATGCCATATTCCTCGACAGCGGACCTGTGCTCGTCGGATTTTAGGTTCATCGCGACGGTCTTCAGGTTGTTCTCAAGATTGTACCTCTTGCCTTCCTCCAGATCCTCCATCACGCTCTGGGTCAGCCATCCAAGCAACTCCTTATTGTCATCCGACAAGGAATCAAGGACCCTGTCCACGCTTTCTGACACAAGGGATTCCTTGTCAAGTTCCACCTGATAGGTGGCGAACTGGCCGATCTCCCTTGAGAACGCCTTCAAGGTCTGCTGGAAGAAGCGGTCGATCGTGCTGACGGCGAACGCCCCGTAGTCGTGCAGGATGTCGCACAGTACAGTCCCGGCCCTCTTCCGCAGTTGATCCACAGACGGAAACGCCGTCATAAGTTCCTCAAGATAAGGGGATTTCTCCGGAGCCGTCGCCAGAATATGCAACTCTTTCAGGATCCTGCTCTTCATCTCGTCCGTGGCCTTGTTGGTGAAGGTCACGGCAAGAATATGCCTGTAGGAATATCTCTCCTCGTCCGTAAGGAGAAGCCTTATATATGTCTTGGCCAGATTGAATGTCTTACCCGAACCGGCCGACGCTTTCATAATTCTGATCATAATCCTTCCTTTTTCCTTACTTTCTTATCTTCCACAAATCATCCTAAAGTCACAATACGAGCAGGTCTTTTCCTCATCGGTGCGCCTGAACGGCACGTCAATGGAGGCGACCTCTGCCAGAAGCCGGTGCAGTCCTTCCTCGGTCAGCCGCATAAACTCTTCGCAGACAGGAACTTCCTTGACGGATTCCTTGAACAGGTTGGCCGGCGGGTAGATGACGTTGACGAACCTCTGTCCGCGGAACTCATCTGACTCCCGGCAGAACACATCGTAGAGGTAAAGCTGGAACGCGATCTTCGGCCGCCCCTCATTGTCAGGTCCGAACAAAGCCTCGACCACAGCCCCGGCGTTCCCGTCGGTGATGTTCACATCCTTGTCCTCGACCTTTCCGGTCTTGTAGTCGATGATCCTGACCTCACCTTGGCGCAGACGGTCGATCCTGTCCACAAAGCCGATGAAATGGAATCCGTCGATGTCGTGCAGGAATTTCCGTTCCAGTCCAAGGATCTCGAAGCCGTCGGAGCCCGAGGACTTCAGCAGTTCCAGATCCCTCTTCAACGTCATCAGCACATATTCGACAATCACATCCTCAACGACGAGGTCCCTTCCGGTAACCTCCAAGGAATGAAGCTGTTCCAGAATCAGACTGCGCACAATCTCCTTTATCGCGGAGCGCTTGCGAAGCAGTCCGGAAATATATTCAGCGGTCACAATCCTTCCTCCCGCCATATTCTCTGAATATAGCCTTTGCATCGTGCCGTGGAACACGTCGCCAAGCATTCCCGAGTCCAGATCCTCCGAGACCTCGTTCATCTTTCGCAGCTTCTTGACCGTCGAGTAATAGAACTTGGCCGGGCAGTCAAGGTAATTCTTCAGGGCCGACGCAGACAGCATCGTGTTCCTGATGACCTTGACATCCTCCTCTGTCTTGCGGATCTCCGCCGGAGCGAAGTCCCCGGAAGCGTTGGCCTTCACGAAGCTGCGTTTCATCGGCACATTGAAATGGTACTCAAGCTGTTTGATATAACGGCTTTCCTCTCCGTTCTTCAACCCTTCGGTCCTTGAGTCATAGACCAATGTCACCTTCTCAGCCCTTTGGATCAGACGATAGAAATAGTACGCCCAGACAGCGTCCTGGAACTCGTAAGTAGGAAGGCCGAACCCTTTGCGGAGTTCCGGCGGGATGAAAGACGAGCTGACGCTCCGCCTCGGGAACATCCCTTCATTGCACGAGAGGATCATCACCTGACTGAAGTCCAAGGCCCTGGTCTCCAGCGGTCCCATAATCTGAAGACCTTTCAGCGGTTCTCCGTTGAACGGCACAGAGACCGGACCGAGCAACTGGTCCAGAAGCCTGACGTAGGTCATCGGAAGTACTCCGAGACCGGCGGACTGAAGCCGGGTTATCGCGTCTATGGCCGCCTTGGCGAACTCCAGCTCAAGGGCCGACGCAGGGTCCCCGGCAAGTTTCGGGGCAATGCCCTTGATCAGCGACTTCTGATAATCGGCGAACGCCGAGATCTGCGCCGGATCCGTGGATTTAGGATCTGTCACGGCCGGCTTGAACAACATCTCAAACACCGGAATGCCGGACAGTTCCTCCTGCGGGATGTAATATTTCATCCCTTCCTTTATCTTGTGGATCCTCTCCTTGACCGCCTCATCCCCCTGGGTCACTTTCCTGAATATGTTCGATGAGAACAACGACCAGACCTGATTATGGTAGAAGTACCATTTCCCGTCCTTCTGCCTCAGGTGCATCTGCATCGCCGAGACCAAGGTCATAAAATCGAAGAACGCGCTGCTCTTCATCGGGTAGCCCATTGTGACGTTGATGTCCTTGATCTCTTCCGGAATTGAATTCAGCACCGGGATCAGCAGAGATTCGTCCGGAAGCACGACGGCGCATCTGTCATCCTTGACGACCGTAGGAATCAGTTTCGCCTGCCCTACCGAAGACGGAACGCTGATCACCTCGATCTCCGGCGTCTTCAACCCTTCCTGATCCATCTCGAAACTCTGAGGAAAATCCCTGACATTCTGAGACATAAAGAACGAGGACTTGTTCAGCGGATCCTTTATCATCGCGCTTGAATAGTCCCAGCAGAACTCCGCCAGTCCGGCGTCCCTCATCCGCCTCATCACCTTTTTCTCACACTCGTTCAATGCATTGAGACCCACAAAGACATATTCATCCACATCTCCAAACGCGGCTTTCAGCACATCCACCGCCGACTCCGAGTCAAGCCGCGCCGCCAGGCTTCGGTAAACCATTCCCTCGTACGCCAGTCCCTTGCCGGAAAGCCTCTTCCGGAAATCGTTGTAAAGCGGCAGAAGAATATTCCAGATCTGCAGGAAGCGCTCCTTCACATTCGGATTGTCCGAGTTCAGATTCACCGTCAGCCGCCCTTCGCTGCTGAAATGGCTGACAAAACTCTCGATCGCCTTCCTCTGGTTCTCGGTGAGGTATGAATATGAATCCTGAATTTCCTTGAACTCGGCTATGTTGGCGAACAGTTTCGCCGGATCGACCAGATATTTGTCAACGTCGTCGAAATCCCCCAGAATGACATCTCCCCAGAAGATGAACTCGTCCAACGTCTCGTGCTTCGGATTAAGAGCCTTGTAACACTCGTAGAGATCCAGCAGCAGGTTCACCCTGTCCGCCGGCTTGTCCCCCGATATCCGGAAGAAGAAATCATTGATTGTCATCATTTTCGGAGCCACAATCGGGGTTCCGTTCCCTTTCACGGCCTCGCCGAGGTACTTCGTGAAGAAAACCTGGCTTCGCCTGTTCGGGAATATGAAGCATAGGTCGGAAATCCCGCCCCGTGCCATATAGTGATCCGCCACTTGTCTAAGGAATGGTATCATATCGGTTATAGTTTATATTCATCAATCGTCGTCACTCCGCACCTCGCTCCCGATGGTTCATTCATCCGTCAAAAGCCGCCGCGAATTTCTTTCTAACGAATATAACAATTATATTTTTTACCGCAAAGATAAGTCCCGTTTGTGCCAAAACTCTTCACAAACGGGACTATTTTCACAGTTTTTTTTCCAAAAAATATTGGATACCAAATCCTCGACCTCCCCTGCCGTCTTTAACGGCTGGAAAACCTGACGGTCATTTCTGATGCGAATTCTTCGCCGTCTGTGGTTCTGTGGGCACCCTGAGCCGGATAACGTCTGTAGTATTTAGCATAGTTCTGATTGTCCCAGATATGCATCTTGGCGAGGGTGTCGTCTCCGCCTGCGGTGATGGTGGAAGTTATATGGACTTCTATGGAATGGGCGTCATACCAGGCCCGGTATTCCTTTTTGCCGACAGCTTCCAGTTTGTTTCCGCCGGCGGCATCGAAACTTACAGTCTTCATATCTTCGTTGCAGCCTTTCTCCGCCACGCTGCGACCAACACAGCATATTCCGAAATACCAGTAGAAGTCTATGGTGTCCTTCATTGTCAGGCGATTGACCGTGCGGTATCCGCCGTTTTCAAAAATGGTTTCCTTGGTGTGCTCCGCCACAATGTGGTGGTCGGACAGCTGAGCTTTTCCGTCGATCTTCAACGCGGTCTTGTGCATAGAAGATTTCTGCACATAACGGAATCCGTCACACACTGTCCAGTCAAACGATCCTGTCAGGTCGTCAACTGACAGTTCCTTGTCTCCGACATAGAATACGACTCCGTGGCCGTCACCCAAGTCAATTCTCTCGTCGCCGTGGAAGCCTCCCGTAAAATCGTAGGTGTCGATGTGTGCCTGTCCCTGAACGTTAAGATTCTCACCGTAATCCTTGAACACGCTCTCATTCTCGCCGTTGGTGAGAATCTTGTCCAATTCGTTGGTCATCATACGGGTGGCGGGATCGAAACGTCCCTGATATGCCCAGTCTATGCGCCACAGATCCATATACTGCGATTCCGAATGGTCACAGTAGTGGTTAAGCCGGAACACATACCAGACATTCTTTTTGTATCCGTCCTTGACGGCGACATTGAAGAACTCCTCTGAGCCGTTCCTCTCGAACCTCACCATACAGTCCGCTGTCTCATACGGGTTCACTTCCTCCGGAACATTATTCTTATGGCAGGAGCAGCAGGTGGCCATCACCGCAAAAACAGCCGTCAAAAACAAGTCTGCTTTCATAAATCTCAATAAAAACATCAGACAGAATATTCAAATATAGTCAATCAGAGTGGTATTCACATAAAGAACGAGGAGACGGGAATATGAAAGTTATGCCCCCGTCCCCTCATATTGATTAACCTTTAGCCAAGACTACCTGGCCTCCCTGTCAACGATACATCTTACCGCCGCCGCGTTCTTACGGTCGAATGATGCGATTCTGACAACTTTCTTTTCTGTACCGTGGCTGTTGGTGGTGTTGAAAAGTCCCTGTCCCTGGGAATCGCCGGCTATGTTGGACCATATGAAGCCTTCCTTGGACGCTCCTGCGTTGCCTGCCACTCCCATACCGATATTCTCCGGTCTGTACTGGATCTTTCCGGTAGCGTCCTTCGCTGTCTGACGCCCCTGGTCAAGCAGAACGAGGTCGCCGATTTTCGCGTGAGGGGCTCCGACCGTACCGTCATTGTACTGAGCTGATGAAGCAAGTGCGGCAACCGCGTTGAGAGCAGGCAGAGAAGCCACTCTCCATCCCTTAGGGCAAGGGTCATAGATAGACTTGATTCCTTCTTCCTTGTTGTTGACCTCACCCCAAAGATCCTTGTAGGTTTCCGTTGACCAATCCGGAAGCGGGGTCACGTCACCCGGGTAAGCGACGAGCGCGTGAGGATTCTCCAGAGCGGTCTTGAGTGTCACAGGGCCGGTTATCGCAGGAATATTTCCTTTCTTGTCCCCGTCAAGCATATCCAGAGACCAGTAAGTGGTCCAGAACATAGGAGTCGGACGTCCCCACTGATAGTAGTGAAGCATCCTGTAAATCGGATCCGGGTTGCTTCCGGCCTTGTTCTTGTTCGCGGTCCAAGTCTCCATATTCGTCGTAGGCTGGCCGATGTCCATCGGAGCGAACTTGTAGCCGCCCACGGTGACAGGGTCGAGTTTGGTGCCATCAGCGGCTATATTCCAGAATGTCCAAGCCCAAAGAACCTTGCCTGCGGAATCCTTCATCAAGAGAATCGGAGCGCCGGCGAAGGCACCCGTATTGGTGACAGTCACCTTGTACTCGGAAGGGTTCGGAGTGACGGTGAACTTGCCGCTTATGACAACTCCGGACGCATCGTAATCCGCCGTTCTCGGAGTATAAATATTACCGTTCTTAAGTTTGGCCCACTCGAAAGTCACGTTCTCAGGCTTTGCCAACGCGGCTTTCGCGAAATTGCCGCGCGCCCGGTAGTCAATCTCCACTGTTTCAGGAATATCGGCATTAGGGGCAAGCGTGGCACCTGTGTATGTCGCACCCTTGTACTGGATGAAATATGTGTTGGCCTCGCCGTATGCAATGCCTTCTCCGGCAATATAACGGCTGTCCTCGGCGCAGTACCAGTCACCCGCGTCATTGTCGCTGACCTTGAGGTTGGAAAGGTCAATGGTCGTGGTCTTTCCGGCCTCGAACTTCAGACCTGTCTGCCTGGTCGGGATGGTAACCTTCCTGCCATTGATCTCATCGACAAGCTCGACAACCACCCAGACTTCCTTGCTTGAATAATCAGCGGCGAGGATGTTGAGATAAATGTTCTGTTCCTTGGCCGAAGACAAGGTTACAGGGTTCACGACCTCGACGGACACCTGACTCAGCTCGCTTCCGCTGATAGGAGTGATTGTCATCGTGTTCACGTTGATGTCAAAGTCACCGGCAATCGGAGTGTCGGACTCATCGAACACAGTGACTTTCGAAGGCGCGTAGCTTGCGAGTTCAGTCGAGGTGATTTTCACCTGAGCCAAGGCGGTGACAGGATTCAGCTCGAACTTGAAAGTCTCGTCCACGCCAGGAATGCCGGTCGCATATCCTACCGCGAAACAGTCGGAGGCCACATTCGGAGCGGACTGAGTCTGCTTGTCGCCCACGCTGAGCCCCATAATGGTGCCGTTCGCGAAAGCGAGTTCCGAATTGTAAGGAGAATAGATCATAAACTTGTTCTCACCCTGCACGAGGTCAAGCCCTGGCGTGTTGAACTGAGCCACAGCCTTGCCCTCATATTCAGAAGGGGTGTAGTTGTTAAGGTTCTCGCCGGTCTCCTGATCGATGACAGGAGTCGTGTCGGCCCAACCGACAATCTTACACTCCTTGTTGAGGATGCGCAGGTCAGACTGTGCGGAATACAATCCGACAACAGAATTGGTCTTCCAAGTGAATCCTTCCGTATTGACCGTGCCCTCAAGCACATAGGAGGTGCCGGCTTCCGGAACCGGATAGCTCTTCGTGTCGTCCTTCCCACAGGCGACAAAAGCAAGAAGAGCCGCGGATAAAATCAGATACTTTTTCATTGCATTATTAATTAGATGTTTAGAAATATGAATCTTCCAATATTGAATATTCTTATAAGAAACGGTATGACTACCATCCGGCATTCTGCTCAAGGTTCTTGTTGACACCTCTCTGCTCCTCGGAAATCGGAAGCCAGATCTTGTGGGACGCATCCTTCCTGCTCATATTTCCGCGCAGGGTTGGAATTCCGAGCTTGATATAGCCTCCGGTCTGGTAGTTGAGATATTTCGGATCGATGTAGTCCGGATCTTCCGGATCCAGTTCCGTGTTTGCCCACTTCTCGACGACCTTCTCTTCGTCAAGACTTTCAATGTTGTCGATGAGGCGGTTATACCGGATGAGATCCCACTTGCGGGAGAACTCGAAGATGAGTTCACGCTCGCGGCTTTCAAGCAGTTCCTCACGGAAATCGTCCTTGTGGTAATACGCCTTCAGCTCTTCGAAAAGCGCATCGTCACCACCGCAGGCACGCTGAAGCACCTTGTTCATCCATATTCTTGCGTTTGTCTCGTCGCCGTCGGCATAGTATAGAGCCTCGGCATACATCAGATAGACATCGGCAAGACGCATAAGAGGTATCGACATAGCGTGCTGCTGGTAGCTGTGCTGCATCTCATCAGCGTTGCAGAGCCTGAACTTTCCGGCGCACATCTGCATTCCGGACACCGGGAGATAGGTCTGGGTGTCACTGTCATAGAGAGGATGAATGACCTTCTCCGCGGCGCCGTCCTTGCCGGCCACGGTCACCATAGTCTTAGGCGGGTTGGGATTATAGTATGTGTATCCGTCCACCTTGACCTCCGTCTTGCCATCGTGCATACGCCCCGTTATGTTGTGGTCGCGTCTCGGATCCTTCGGGCTGTACATATAAAAAGCACGGGGAGTCGGCACGAAGCGGCCTCCATAGACCGTCGGAGATCCGGCGTTGTTGGACGGAGACGGCAGATAGAAACTGTTCGGCCAGTAACCTTCGGAACCGGAAAGCGGCTGCTCGGCAAGCAGAAGGCATTCCTGATACTGCTGAGCCTTGGTTGTCTCGCGGAAAAGATTGGTGTAATCAGCGATGAGCCTGTAGGAAGAATGCTCGACAATGTCCGCGCAAGCCTCCTTCGACTTTTTCCACATAGCGGCCTCATCCACGAAAGAGAAGTCGTTCAGCGGCTGCCTATCCAGAAGATCAGCGCCGGTGCCGTTCGCCTTGCAGGCGGCGAGATAGTTGCAGACGCGCGCGATGTAGGCCGCGGCAGTATATTTATTGGCCGAAGAGGTCTGAAGAATCCCGACATCTCGCAAGTTTTCGTACGCGTAGTCCAGGTCATTGAATATGAACTCATAGACCTCCTTGAGCGAAGCGCGAGGCTCCTGGCCGTCGGACTCGAAGCTTTCGACAATCGGCACACCTCCGAAATTCCAGGCAAGATGATAATAGAAGAATGCCCTGAGGAAACGGACTTCCGCGATGTACTGGGTACGTGTCTCCTCCGACATATTTATGTTCCGGATGTAGTGAAGGATGGTATTGCATCGGTTGATGCCGGTGTACATTACCTTCCACACATCCCTGACGCAACGGGTGCTCTCGTTATAGTTGCCCCAGGTCATCTCAAGACCCTCGTCGGAAGACGATGTCGCCGCCACCATATCATCGGAAGGAGAGTTCATAATATACATCATACCCTGTCCGTAGCTGCCTCTCTGCACATACGACGCACCCGGTATCTTATGACCGTTTATCACCTCGTAGCAGGATGTGAGAGCCATATTCATAGACCTTTCCGAAGTGTAGAAATTCTCAGGAGAGGTCTGCGAATATGGATACTGGTCCAGAAACTTCGCGTGTTCGCAGGATGCCGCCGAAAACGCGGTCAGTACGGCGGCCAGCATATATTTGATTGTATTTCTCATATTCAAACCATTTTAGAATGTCATACCTATTCCGAAAGCGAATGTCCTTGCCTTTGGATATGAAAGCCTGTCAAAACCGGTGAACAAAGGATTTGAAGAACTTACATCCGGATCCATTCCGCTGTACTTTGTGAGGACAAACAGGTTATCCGCGTTGAAACTCAGCTTTATGCCTGAAATCTTCGCCTTGCGCAACCTCGGATTGTCGAATGTGTAGCCAATGGAGAGGTTCTTGAGCCTGATGAATGAGCCGTCTTCCACGTAATATGAAGACACCCAAGTGTTTGTCTGGTTCAAAAGCCTTGAATATGTGTTAGACGGGTTGTCCGTCGTCCACCGACCGTGCCACGCGTCTTTCGTCAGATTGTTGAACTGTGTTCCGCCGCTCTGTCCGGACTCCGAACGCAGCTTGAACTCGTTCATTATGTCCCTGCCGAAAACTCCCTCGAAGAAGAATGAGAGCTCCACTCCGAAAATGTTGAACGTGTTTCCGAGACCCATAGTGAAATCAGGGTTGGAATCGCTTATCACCGTCTTGTCCGCCACAGTTATCTCGTTGTCGCCGTCAAGATCACGGTACTTGCGGTCTCCCGGCTGCACCGTCACGGAATTGATGCTTGTGACGCCATCCTTGAGCACATATTTGTAGTTGTCGTAGTTTCCCTCGGTAACTATGGTCTCGGCCGAGAACTGACGGCCGTTCTTGTCAACCGCCCAGAACTCGTCAAGCTGGTAGTTGCCGTCGGCGACATATCCGTAGCCTATGCCGATAGGCTGTCCGACCATAATTCTGGAAATGTCGTTCGCAAGCTGACCGTGAGCGATGTTGACGCTGGTGTAGTCAATGCCGCCGATGTCCAGGACCTTGTTGCGTGACAGGTCGAATGTGACGCTCGTGGACCAGGAGAAATCACGTCTGTTGATGTTGTGCGTGTTGAGACTGAACTCCAAACCTTTGTTCTCGACACGTCCGAGGTTCTGCCACTGCTCCACGAAACCGGTCTGGGCAGGCAGTGTGGCGCGGTATAGCATATCCCTGGTGTCCTTGTAATATACGTCGGCTATGAAATCTATCCTGTTCTTGAAAAGACTGACATCCAGACCGAGGTCATACTGGTAGGTGGTTTCCCATTTCAGTTTTGTGTTGGCCGAACTTGACGGAGCCATTCCCATAACTTCGGTACCGTTGACCGCATAGTAGTTGGTTGTCATAAGCGCCATTGTCGCATAGTTGGAGATCCTGTCGTTTCCGGAAGCTCCGACGCTGGCCCTGAACTTGAACTGATCCAGCCACGTAGCGTCTTTCATAAACTCCTCCTCTGACAGTCTCCAGGCAAGCGCAACGGACGGGAAATATCCCACACGGCTGCCGGGCATAAACTTGGACGAACCGTCTGCGCGCATATTGAACGAAGCGTAATAGCGTTGCTTGTAGTTATATTCAACCCTGCCGAACATTGACATCATCGTGCTCATCGCAATGTTTTCCGATGGAGCTTCCTGTATGCCGCCCTTGCTGATGTCGAACACGCCGGTGGAGTCGTCCTCAAAATCGTATGCCCCGATCATCAGGTTCTCGTTCTTGTACGCGCTCATCTCCACACCGAGCATCGCGTTGAGATTATGGGCATTGTTCCAAGTCTTCTTGTAGGTGAGGGTCGCCGAAGTGTTCCATCCATAGGTGTCAACTGTCTTGATTCTTCCGTATCCGTTCTTGGAGAAGCCCCACAGACTGTTGGCGGTGTAGAATTCCATACCTTTGGAATTGGAGGTGTTCCCGGATGCCTGTGCCCTGAATGTAAGCCCTTTGACGATCTCCCAATCGACATAGGCGTTGCCGGAAACGCGTGAATACACGGTTCTCCGGTAGGTCTCATCTGTGACGCAGTCAAGCAGCGAATATGATCCCATATTGTCAGTGTCGCTGTCCGTGTAGAAATTTATGGGACGTCTGAGATAGATGAGCTGGATAAGACCGCTGTTGCCGAGTTCACCGCCACCGGAAGACACAGCACCGTTCGAGATGGTGCGTCCGTAGTTGACGGAAGCTCCGACTTTCACACTCTCGCTGATCTTATGGTCAACCTTGATCCGTCCGGTATAACGTTGGAAATCATTGTTCACGATAAGGCCGTCCTGATTGAGATAGCCGAGACTGAACAGCATCTGGGTCTTCTTGTTGGCCACGGCATTGACGGACAGATTGTAGTCCTGCGTGACAGCCGTCCTGTACATTATCTTCTGCCAGTCGCTGTAGCCGTACTGGCCTGCGTCTTTAGGCGTGTCGCTGACACCGTCACCGTCAGTGTCGATGCCATAGTCCAGATAGCCGTAGTCCTTTCTCGCGAAACGGTAGTTTACATATTCCTGGGCATCAAGCATATCGATATGTTTCGGCACGTTGGATATTCCTATGGAAGAGTTGAAATTGACGATGGTCTTGTCAGTTGTTCCTTTCGCGCCGCTTTTCGTGGTGATGATGATGACTCCGTTAGCGCCCCTCGCTCCGTAAATGGCTGTCGCCGTGGCATCCTTGAGCACCTCGATGGACTCAATGTCGTTCGGATTGATGAATGACATCGGGTCAAAGGTGCCGGAGCCGGTGGATGACGTTGTCGCTATCTCTCCGGAGGATATGTCCATCTGCATCCCGTCAATGACGAAAAGAGGCGTGGTTCCCGCATTGATGGAGTTGTTGCCCCTGATCTTGATATTGAACCCGGAACCAGGCTCTCCGGACTGGGATGTGATGCTGAGGCCGGCCACGTGCCCCTGAAGTGCTCCGACAACATTCCGGCTGCCTGTCTTGGACAGTTCATCCGCCTTGACTGAACTCACCGAACCCGTAAGGTCACGGCGCGAAAGGGAGCCGTAACCGATGACTACAGCATCATCGAGCACAAGGTCATCATCGCCAAGTCTAATGTCTATCACAGTCTGCTTATCGACTTTCACCTCCTCTGTCTTCATTCCGATGGAGGAAAACCGAAGAGTCCCGCCCGCGATCTTCTTTATGCTGTAGTTGCCATTGATGTCGGTGATCACTCCGACATTGGTTCCGATGTATGTGACACCGGCGCCTATGAGCGGTTCATTGTCGACGTCCGTTACTTTCCCCGTTATCACATCCTGCGCGAAGGCGGTGAGAGGGAACGACAGAACCGCGAAAAGCAGCGTTATTTTAGATAAGATATTCATACTATTGAAAATGAAATATTTATAACTCAAACACTCCTCGAACGTCCCTATTCGAAGCTTATGTCCGAACAGTTAGTCTTAGTTCTCCATACGACATCATCCAGAGAGGTGACTTTTCTGCCGAGATAGTTGAATCCTTTGAACGTGACATTCGAGACATTATGCTCACTGTCATATCCTTGAATCACGCAGTCCCCTCTGCCGGGACGCACATTCATAACATTGATGTTTGAATATGTCACGTCACGGATTTTCCCCGGTGAATATGTCAGTTTGTCGCCATTCTCGTCAAAGCCGATGTTGTAGCTGTGCTTCAGACAGGCGAGATAGACGGAAAACTCCAAGGCATCCTCGATGTAGGCGTTCTCGTAGGTAACGTTCGAGATTGTCCCCGCCGCGCCGTTATGGATGCTCAAGGCCGCTCTTCTCATCTCATTCCCGTCAGTGCCCGTGCCGGAATGAATCGCATAGATGTCCTTGTAATGGACGTTCTTTATGTCAAGCTGAGTCTCGTAGCCGATTTCGAAAGTGTTTCCGGCGTCAATGTTCCAGCCGATGCAGTCTTCGTAGTAAATGCCGTCCACATCATCGCCCTTGAGCTTGAATTTCTGTGACTTGAGGCAATATACATCATCGTGGCCCCGCATAAAGCATTTGGACACGTGTATGTTGACTCCACCGATTATGTCCATAGAGTCGTTGTTTGTCTTGACTCCCTTGGCACTGTTCAGCCCTATGGTCTTGACATTGGTGATGTCGGAATTGTGGCAGTTGGTGTAAAGCGAAGACCAGCCGCCGTCAGCGAACAGGTTGGTGAAATCGCTGAACCGCGAGTCCGTGCATCGGCAGAACGCTATTCCGAACGGCTGATAGAACTCGCCGTACCTGCCCGGATAGCCTGTCGCGTCGATGAATCCGCCGCCGTGAATCTTCACTCCGTCCAGATCGACTCCGAGTATATTGCCTTTGACATAAGTTCCTGGCTCAAGATATACTTCCTTGCAATTCCCGTCAAGAACCAGATGGCCGGTGTCATAGACTTTACCAGCCTCGAAATATTTGACCGAAGGGTCACTCTTTGACGGTTTCTCCTTGTCTATAGGATTAGCGAATATGAAGAGCGGCTGCTCCAGATCATCGTTTATCTCCACGGACACGCGGTCATATTTATGGAGGTCAATGATGAGACGTCCGTTTTCTATTCTGTAATTGTAGTTCTTTCCCAACGGACGGACCACGGCCTTTTCGACCCTTCCGCTCTGCAACGACACTTCGACCTTGACAGTTCCTTCATCAACACCGAACCAAGCGAGATGCGGTTCATAAGTCGGGAACACCTTGATGAACTCTCCGGCGACTTTCACCGCATAGAGCTGCGACTCCGGAAGCCTCGGAGAGAAATTATAATATTCGACATCCTCTGTGTATTCCACATCGGGCGGGGTCACTTCCGCCTTGTTCCCGGAACAGGAGGAGCAAGCGACCTGCGCCATCATAGCCATAGATATAAGGCCAAGACAAAAGGTTTTCATATTGAATCAGTTTTAATGTATTCACTTATGGGATTGTCGTTATCGGACAGTACATTCGGCGTTTGACCAGGTGGTGAAAAAAGACCTGACATTGTCTTCCGTGAACGTTATGCCTTCCTGGACCACATTGTCGAAGACGACCCCTGTGATTTTATGGTCGCTGTCATATCCCATCAGAACATTCCCGCAAGGGGCTTTCTTCAGCAAGGTCACATTTTTGAGCGTAACGCCGTCGCAGGTTCCCGGGGAATATGTCACCCCGGTTCCGAGATCCTTGACGTAAGACTTGCGGATGTCCAGATGGATGCCGTACTCCTTGCAGTCCTCCAAAATGATGTTCTCGAACAGGATGTCGGAGATATGGCCGCCGGCACAGTGGTGAATGCTGAGTCCTCCGCGGGAAAGCGTGTTATTGGCTCCACGGCCGGCGCTGTGTATGCTCTGACAATTCCGGTATGTGACACCGGAAATGTTCTCATTGGTCTCGGCTCCGATGACAAACGAATTGCCGCTCAGATAGTTCCACGCTATACAGTCCTCAAACAGAACGTTCTTGACCTCTCCCTTGTAAGTCCATTTCTGCGACTTGATGCAGAACACATCGTCGTGCGCATAGCCGAAACATCCTTTCACCTTCACATTCTGACATCCCAGAATGTCCAGCGCATCGTTCTCGCAGCCGGTCTTATTGTTCGGATTCTCAACGGCCACCACCTTGTAGTTGGAAATATTCACATTGTCCGATTCCGAGATGAAAGTGCTCCAGTTGATGTCGTTCAGCAGGACTATGTCCTCTACCCTGAGATTGTCCGTTCTCTGGAACTGGATGCCGCGGGCGTCTATTCCTCTGGCATCAAGGATCCCGCAGCCTTTCACAGTGATGTCAGAAGCGTCCAGAGCCTTGAGCACACTCTTGACCACGGCTCCGCCCTCGATGTAAAGTGTCTGGCCGGATTTCAGGGTCAATGTCGTAAAGTCAGTCACGGTGCCGGCCCCGCAGTACAGGACATTCGGGTCCTCCTTCGATGGCTTGTCCGTCTCCAATGGGTTGGCAAAAAGGAAAAGGTCGCGGTCTTCCGATCCGTTTATCTCCACGACGGCCTTGTCTCCGGGCGACATCACGACAGTGACCGCCTCACGCGAAGTGACATAACGCCAGTCCTTTGATTTCGGAAGGATTTCCGCCTTGTCGATGAAGTCGGCGTTGTAAGTCACCTTGACGGCGACTGGACCATCGCACCCGAAAACGCAGACCTGATGTTCCTTGGTCGGGATTACGGTTGCCTTTCCTCCGGCGACCTCAACCGTATAAAGTACTGACGGACGAATCTGATTGGAATATGAATACAGTTCCACGGAAGCTTCCGGCAGGTCACCGAACGGATCAGAAGGTTCATTTTTAATGCTCTCTCCCGAGCAGCTCAAGGTGCCCATAAGTCCGAGCGGCAGCAGAATGAATTTTATAAAGCCTTTATTCATAGCTCTTTATTATTATATTTCACAATTTAATGACATCACTTTCAAGGGAAACAATGGTCGCGGATCCTTTGGTCACGGCCACACGGATCTCGCTGGCGCCGACCGGCTCAAAAGTATAGACTTGCCGCTCAGCCTTGCCATCCGTTGACATCTGTCCCCGATAAACCGGCAGGAACTGCCCTCCGCCATTGGTCCACAGAATTTCGAAAGTGCAGTCTGTTCCAGCGCCCCAGTTGATTCCAAGTGAACCTATCATCTTCCCTTCCGAGACAGATACGGTGGCATCCTCGCTCACGCCGATCTTGGCGGGAAAGGTCGTCTTGACGAATGAGGCATCGTCGGGATATGTGACATTCTCGGTGTCGCCGCCGTCATCCACGAGCAGCTTTTCACTGAGTCTTATGTCTTTGGAGGATGCGCCTATCATAATCTCAAACTCGCCGGGCTCCACAATACGTTGGAAATCCGCATCCAACATACTGAAATCCTTCGGGGTAAGAATGAAACTTACTTCCCTCGACTCTCCCGGCTCAAGGCTCACGCGTTCAAAACCACGCAGCACCTTCTCATAGACCGTGATGGAACTCAGTATGTCACGAATATAAAGCTGAACCACTTCATCGCCCTTGCGTGAGCCTGTATTCTTCAGTGTGAACGACACTTCCACGCTGTCTGACGTAGAAATGGTCTTGGAGGACAGTTTTAACGAGGAATATTCGAAAGTCGTGTAGCTCAAGCCGTAGCCGAAGTCATACAGCGCGCCGTGCACTCTGGACTGCCGTCCCTGCGGGCCTACTCCGTTACCGCCGTCCACCTGCGAGTTCGGCTTGCAGGGAAAGTTGAAAGGAATCTGGCCGACGGTTCTCGGGAATGTGACCGTTAGCTTGCCTCCCGGGTTGTAGTCTCCGAATATGACGTCCGCCACCGCCGTCCCTCCGTGGGATCCGGGATACCAAGCTTCAAGAATTGCGGGAATATGCTCGTCCGCCCAATTGATGGAAAGCGGCCGTCCGTTGATGAGCACCAGCACTACTGGCTTTCCCGTGGCCGCCAGTTTCTTAAGCAACAACTCCTGATGTCCCGGCAGATCAAGACTGGTGCGGCTCTTGTTCTCGCCGCAGGTGCGCTGTCCGCCACCGAGAACCGCAATCACAGCATCCGCCTTGCGGGCAAGTTTCACTGCATCGTTCATCTGGCGAAGCTCCTCTTTCGTAGGTTCGGAAGGAAGTATTTCGGAATCCGGCCAATTCTCGTCAACAAGCTCGCATCCCTTGGCGTAGAGAATCCTCGCCTTGCCTTTCAGGCTCTCCTCCAGTCCTTGGCGGACAGAGACGGACGCTGTCGCGAGAGGCCCGTAATGAGTATGGGCGAAAGACACCTCGTCAGCGTTCGGGCCTATAACAGCAAGTGTACGTATCTTGTCCTTATCCAAAGGCAGCATATTGCCTTCGTTCTTAAGCAGCACGATGCTTTCGCGTGACGCGCGAAGGGCCACTTCGTTATTGACAATACCGTCCACTTCCCGGTCAGCCGCCTCATAGTCGTTCTGGTATGGGTAGTCGAACAACCCGACAAGGAATTTCACCCTTAATATATCACGGACACGCTCGTCAATGACCGACATTGGAAGCGTTCCCTCCGTAACGAGCTCGCGCAGCGGCAGCACATAGCTGTCCGGAGTACGGAAAGTGCATCGGACATTCAGTCCGGCCTCCACCGCCTGACGCACAGACTCCTTCATATTCGCTGAAACGTGATGCTTGCTGTGAAGATATTCAACCGCATCGCTGTCGCTCACGACATAGCCCTTGAACCCTAAATCATTTCTGAGACGATCGGTGAGCCAGTATCGGCTGCCTTGAACCGGGATGCCATCGTAGTCGTTGTAGGAACTCATCACACCCAGGAGACCGGCTCTTCCTATCACTTCCCTCCAAGGATATATGTGTATGTTCTCCACTTCGTGGGGAGCCATTTGAGGATCCACCCTCGCCATACCTTCGCGAGCGCCCTTGTTGTTTGAGTAGGCGACGAAATGCTTGCCTGTGGCCGCCACCTGATAATCAGTCTGCATACCGGACGCCATTTGCACTCCGAGCTCGGCCACAAGATAAGGGGACTCTCCATAGACTTCCTCATAACGGCCCCATCGCTGGTCCCTGCCCACATCCAAAATCGGAGCATAGACATTGGTATATCCCAACAGCCTTGCCTCCCGGCCGGTGATCCTGCCGATCTCGCGCACCAGCTCCCTGTCCCAAGTGTGCCCGATGCCCAACTGAGTTGGAAAATTTGTCGCGCGATACGCCTCGACACCACGGATTCCCTCGTTGGTGAAATCCACTGGAATCCCAAGACGGGTCTCCTCTATAAAGAAACGCTGCACGATATTGAGTGCCTTCGCGTGTTTCGACGCCGGCCAGAGCCATTCGCTGTCCGTTAGCGGCAGCCCCCAGTTGCGGAAACCGTTCAGGTGCTCGTCTATCGCACCTATTCCGTCCTTCCACAGTTTCTCCTTCCACTTGGGAGTCGGAAGCTCATCATACAAGACTCTCTGGTAGCCGTAAAGTGTAACCATCTGGCAGGTCTTCTCCTCAAGATTCATCTGTGAAAGCAGATCCTCTATTCTGGAGTTGATGTCCGCGGAAGGATCCTCATAGACATCCTTGATCCCATTCTTGTTAAAGTCGATCCAGCCATCGTGATAGATGGAACCTTCCCCGAACCTTTCCTGTGCCTGCGTCGGCAGGACAAGAAGGATGATGATTGTAGCAAGCAGCAATCTTTTCATATTAACTATGTGTTTCTTTTTTTGCCAAAGATCGGGTGTATGACGGCTTAGGGCTATGATAATTTTGAACTTTAATTGTTATAATATCGACCATTGTTCATATATTGCGGAAGTTTTTGAATATTTCCGGATCAAGCAGAGAAGATATTATGGCAACGAAGGATGGATTATTCCGAAGCATCAGCCACATAGTATTAACACTTATCTTGTCGGCGGCTATGACTACCCCGCTGCTGGCCTCACGATTTGTGCAGCCCTCACGCCTGAACGCATTCCGTGACGCGGCGGTCTATTCAGCCTGCCAGGATTCCAGCGGGAGCATCTGGCTTAACACCAGCTATGGCGTTTTCACTTACGATGGCACACAGACAAGGCTGATGTTACAATCCGTCATCGCACACAGTCTCGCGTGCAACGAGAGTGGCAATCTCGTCTATTCCGTTTCGTATCGTGGAATACATCGCTTCGACATCCGCCATCGAGACCCAGTACTTCTAAAATCGTCGCTTTCCGGCTGGCACGGAAGTTCTATGCTCGCTGTCGGTGACAGCCTTTGGGTGGCGCACGGAAACAGCCTCTTTGTCTCACGGGGCGACAGCCTTGAGACTGTCGGCAGCATCCCGGAGGCGGAATTCTCGTGCATCACACGTGGGATTGACAATATCCTTGTCCTGGGGGATAAGAAAGGTGAGGTTTTCCTCTACGACGGGCGGTTCAAAAGAATATTCAAGGCCGCCTCTGGAGTGACCGCGATCCTTATGGATTCGGACAACAATATGTGGACAGGGCTGGCGGACGGAGAAATCATTCTTATAAGGAAGGATTATTCTTCCCGCGAAATAACAGGGACCCTTCCTAAGAAGGAGATACGCTCAATCCGTGAGCTTCAGGACGGCAACCTCATCGTGGGCGCGGCGGACGGACTGTTCAGAGTCTCTTCCGAAGAGTTGTACTGCCTTCCGGATCATTCCGGAATACCGAACAAGGAAGCGATTTGGGATATTTTCAAGGACCGTGACGGTAATGTCTGGGTATGCACCTACTATTCGGGCCTGTGGTACCGCGACAAAACGCTCTCCGCATTCGACATCTTACCGGGAAGCGAATCCTTGAAAATGGTCCGCGGAATCACGGAGGATTCTGACGGGAACTTTTGGATATTCACTGACAACCACGGGATGTTCCGCCTGGACGGTCAGGGGAAATTGTCAGAGATACCTTCCGGGAGGAGGATAAAGTTCCAAACGGCGTTATTTGACAGGTCATCCGGGGAAATATGGGCAGGTTCCTTTCAAGGGGCGCTGCACAGATACAACCCGGCAACCGGAGAACTGCGCACGTTCTCGTTCCAAGACGAAGACGGAAATCCGTTCAATGAAACCGTAAGCGCCATCTACCGGCATAATAACGAGTTATATCTTGGTACATCAAACGGGTTGTACATTTTCGACCCGGCGGCCGAGCATTGCATAAGCCGTCATATTCCCGGTTACTCCCGTTCGATTTATGCAATAAGCAGGCTGAATGACAGGCAGATAGTCATTTCCGGCATAGGCGCGTACATATACGACATTGAGACCAACAACTTTCATCCCTTGCCGGTTTCGGGAAGCTGTCCGGATGTTGTGGCCGTGAATGGTGACTTGTTTGTGGCGATCACTGGAGCCGGGCTTTGCAGAGTAGGTGTGGCAGACAAGGACGTTTTCCATTTTCCATCGTCAAGACTTTCAGACACTTATGTTAGCAAGTTACTGCCGTGCGGCGATTCCTGCCTGATGGTGACATCCGGACAAGGAATATCAATCGTCAGGGAGGATGCCGGCTGGAGCCGGATTTTCAAAACAGCTAACGGACTTGGCATCAGCTCGTTCAGGGAAGGATGTCTCGTGAAGGCCTCAGACGGAAGGATTCTCGTCGGCGGCAAGGACGGAATAATTGTCTTTGACCCTTCATCGTTCTCCGAGGACGACACGGCGATGCCACGCCCGGCCTTTGCGGAGATTTCAATAAACGGGGAAACCATATCCACGGAAGAGAGGATTCCGTTCGTCAATGACATCGTGCTGAACCCCGGACAAACCAATCTGTCCGTTGATGTCTCCACCTTTGATTACTCCGGCACACGCCCGACATTATGGAGTTATAAACTTCAGGGAGCGGATAATGACTGGACACCGTTCACTCCTGACAACCCCATCGTCTATATGAATCTCCGTCCCGGAAAATACCGGTTGTGCGTCCGTTGCTATGATGGCGGGAACATTGACTCTTCTGAAGAAATAACGCTCGGAATCCGCTTGAAGGCATATTGGTATGCCACCACGCTTGCGAAAGTCATCTATGTCGTCCTGTTCCTTGCCGTTCTGACAACTCTTCTCTCCATTCTATATTCAAGGATGCTGCTCAGGCAACGGTTAAAATTCGAGGAGTCGGAAGGGATGCGGCGAATGCAGTTGTTCGTTGATGTCTCCAGAAGTCTCAGGGAGCCGCTTACTATGATACTGGGGCAGCTGGAATTGTTTTTTCAACGGTATGCGGACTCTTCTCCCGCGGGGCTGAAATATATCGAGCGCTCATATTCAAATGCCAAGAATATGCAGACCATCATTTCCGGATATGTGGATTTGGAAAACGAGAATGAGGAAATCCGGCAGGTCCAAACTCTCCACGAAGAGCCTCAACCAGAGATGCCGTCCAAATCCGCGGCATCGGAAAAGACCGGTCTGCGGGCACTGCTTGTCGCTGATGACCCGGATAACAGGGCGATGTTGAGAAGTATCTTCGGGCGGGCCTACGACCTGCTGGTCTCGTCCGATGCGGAAGAGGCCTTAGAATGCTC
This sequence comes from Lachnospiraceae bacterium, assembly GCA_963604455.1. Taxonomy (GTDB): domain Bacteria; phylum Bacteroidota; class Bacteroidia; order Bacteroidales; family UBA932; genus Cryptobacteroides. The sequence continues at coordinate 31,910 of CAVCRL010000010.1, forward strand.
GCTGAAAGAACAACCGGACATCATTGTCTGCGATCTCAAGTCCGAATTTGACAAAAGTCTGGAACTCTGCACCAACATCAGGCATAATTTCGAGACCTGCCATATTCCTTTTGTGCTTCTCACGTCACACGCCTCCGAGCAGGTCAGCATCAAGGGCGCAAGGATGGGAGTTGATGCCGTCATCGTGAAACCTTTCAGCACGGAGACCCTGATCGAGCAGTGCAAGACCTTGTTGGACAACAGGAAAATCCTGCAGGAGAAATATGCCATCGCCCCTCAGACCGCACAGTCAAGGCAGCACGGACGCAAGGATTATTATTTCCTGAACGCCGCGATAGGCGCGGTGGAACGCAATCTGTACTCGGACAAACTCGACGTGACCGTGCTGTGTCAGGAATTGCACATAAGCAAGACGGCCCTAAACACCAGACTGAAGAGCATAACCGGACACAGCCCGCGTGAGCTCATCGAGGATATCCGCCTCCGTCACGCCGCACAAATGTTGCTCGACAGCAACAAACTGGTGTCTGAGATCTCTGACGAGCTTGGCTTCAGCTCATACCGTTATTTCATCATCCGGTTCAAGAAGCATTTTGGAGTCACTCCGTCCCAGTTCAATTCCGACGTGCTGGAAAAAACCGAAATGATGCCAAAAGGAATTTCACAGACTCTTCCAAACATCAATGAGATCGGGAACGATGCCGAGGGCAAGGACTGATATGCGCGGACAACGACAATTCAATTGATTGAAGAAGAGAACACTTGAGGCGAGGTCTCCAACCACCACCTACACAAATATATTTTTCACGATAAAGATAGGCTTCGTTTGTGCCAAAATCCTTCACAAGCGGGAATATTTCAAAGTTTTTTCAAATATTTTCTAATTTTGAATAATTCTATTTTGTAAATTCAAATATTGGCATTAACTTTGCGACATCAAACGA
>CAVCRL010000011.1:0-29569 GCA_963604455.1 Lachnospiraceae bacterium
TCCCGAAAGCGAAGGATTGGGAGACTGAATATGGCATCGGCTGGCTGCCGCTGGGCGGTTACTGCAAGATCTGCGGGATGATCGACGAGTCGATGGACCTTGAGTCGATGAAGAAGGATCCGCAGCCGTGGGAATTCCGCACCAAGAAGGCCTGGCAGAGGCTTCTGGTAATGGGAGGCGGCGTGCTCTACAACTTCATATTCGCGATCATCGCCTACATCGGGATTATGGCCATCTGGGGCAGCGCCTACATCAGCAACGAGGGCAGCCAGATCTACACCAATGAGTTAGGTGTCGAGCTGGGCTTCCGCAACGGCGACCACATCATCAGGATGGATGAATATGTTCCCGAGAATTTCGGGATGCTTCAGGCCGACCTGGCGCGCAGGAATGTCAGCAAAGTAATGGTCCTGAGGGACAATGACACGGTGGATCTCTACATCGACCGCTCGAAGATCGGGGCTGTTCTCAACACTCCGGGAGTGTTCGACCTCGCCGTGCCGTTCGTGATCGATTCTGTGATGAGCGCGTCGGCGAACTCTGCCGCCGGTCTTTTGCACGACGACAGGATAATCGCCATAGACAGCGTCAGCACTCCTTTCGTGCAGGATTCCAGGAAATACCTTTCGGAAGTCAAAGGCGGGACCGTCACGGCCACGATCCTACGTGGTTCAGACACGCTTTCCGTGCCGCTTCAGGTGGACACGGCCGGCAGGATCGGGGTCTTTATGCAGATTCCGGGGGTGATGACGAAGGAATATTCATTGGCCAGCGCCATTCCGGCGGGAGTCAAGCTGACTTTCGACACCATCGGGGGATATCTTCGGGATCTGAAGCTGGTGGCTTCGCCGAGCACGGAGGCCTACAAGTCAGTGGGCAGCTTCATCGCCATCGGACAGGTCTTCCCGGCTACGTGGGACTGGTACAGGTTCCTGAATATTCTTGCGTTGCTTTCGATTATGCTCGGGGTGATGAATCTCCTGCCGATTCCGGCGCTTGACGGCGGGCACATCGTGTTCTGCATCTATGAGATGGTAACTGGACGGAAGCCGAGCGACAGGTTCCTCACGGCGGCGCAGATTGTCGGAATGTTCCTGCTGCTGTTGCTGATGGTGCTGGCTTTCGGGAACGACATCGCACGGTTGATTCGGTAGCGACAAAAGAGAACGCCGGAGCACTCATCACTGATTATCAACACATTGCATCAACAAAACGAGAGTATTCAGACCGCTTGGAATTTGATGTTTTTAGAAGTTTGGCGTAACTTTGCAACCAGAAAAACAATACAAAGATGAAAAAGATAATCAAGACCGTCATCTGCATCGCGGCGCTGGTCAGCGCGTTCTCGTGCAGGAACAACACCAAGCCCCTGCTGCCTAACGTCTCTGGAAAGGCCGGGGAAGTCATCGTGGTCATAGGCAAGGACAACTGGGAAGGAAACCTCGGCAACGAGATCGGAAGCCTGCTCGCCAGGGATTGCGAGTACCTTCCGCAAAGGGAGCCGCTATATTCTTTGGTGAACCTCTCCCCCGCCGCGTTCACCGATATGTTCAAGCTCCACAGGAACATTGTGATCTTCAACATCGACTCCACTGTCGTCAAGCAGGGAGTCGTCTATAGGACCGATGTCTGGGCCCATCCTCAGTGCGTGATCCAGGTCAACGCCTCCTGCGCGGATTCGGCCGTGGTTGTCCTTGACAGGAACGGCGAGAACATCACCGGGGCCATCGAGCAGGCCGAAAGGAACAGGGTCATCGCCAACACGTTGCTTTACGAGGAATCGAAACTGGCTGACGTAGTGGACAATATGATCGGAGGTAAGGTTCACTTTCCGGTCGGCTACACACTGAAAAAAGCCACCGATGATTTCATCTGGATAGCGGACGAGAAGCAGTACACGACACAAGGAATATTCATCTACAAGTACCCTGCGACCGATGAGGAGCCGTTCTCCGAGGAGAACATCATCGCCAGGCGCAACGAGTTCCTTAAGAAATATGTCCCCGGGATGCTGGACAACACGTATATGACAACCAGCGTGTTCGTCAAGCCGGGAATCAAGTTCCTGAAGTACCACGATCTGGATTTCGTCGAGACCAAAGGCCTCTGGGAAGTGTACAATGACTTTATGGGCGGCCCGTTCGTGTCACACTCGTTCTACAGCAAGGACGGAAAGGACATCATCGTCCTGGAAGCGTGGGTCTATGCGCCGAAATATGATAAGCGTCAATATCTAAGGCAGACGGAATCGCTCCTGTACTCGTTTGAATGGGGCAAGGAGGGAAATGATGACAAATCGGGCAAATAACGGCCGAATTATTTTGTAAGGTCGAAAATTATCCATATATTTGCACTCCATTTATGGCGAAAAGCCTGTTTGGACGAGCTGGTGGGTTCGTATAACGGTTAGTACTCGGGATTTTCATTCCCGCAATAGGAGTTCGATTCTCCTACCCACTACAAATATTAAAAAATAAAAACGATGGCAAATCACGCATCAGCAAAAAAGGCCAATCGCCAAAGCGAGAGGCGCAGATTGCATAATAAGTATTATGCAAAGACGACGAGGAACGCAATCCGCGCGATTCGTAACACCACAGACAAGAAGACTGCCGAGGATGGTGCTCCGAAGGTCTATGCAATGATTGACAAACTCGCAAAGATTGGGGTCATTCACCAGAACAAGGCTGCCAACCTTAAGAGTGGTATCGCGGTTTATATCAATAAGCTCGCATAAAGAAGCATCCGAAAGGCAGTCTCCCGAGGCTGCCTTTCAAGTCAAAAAATTTATCGGGATGTAGCGCAGTTGGTAGCGCACTACGTTCGGGACGTAGGGGTCGTCCGTTCGAGTCGGATCATCCCGACAAAGGGTTGGAACTGTTGTTCCAACCTTATGTCGTATTAGTAAAGAATGGTGACAAGATGCTCGGCGCGGATGTCAGCGGAAGAGGCTCCGACGGAGATGCGGAAATCACCTGGCTCGACCACATAGCGCATATCCTTGTCGTACAGGGCGAAATCCGAAGCGCGAAGAACGAACTTGACGGACTCTGACTCACCGGCCCTGATGCGCACACGGCGGAACGCCCTTAGCTGCCTGTTAGGACGGGCCACACTGGCCTTAAGATCAGTCAAGTACAACTGCACAACCTCATCGCCATCATATTCACCGATGTTTGACACAACCACGGAGACTTCCACCAACTCGTCAGACATTTCCTTCCCTTTCATCGACACAGCTACGGCATCCTTATCGGAAGAACCCTCAACAGCGACGGATGACAACGGAACTATGCGAAGATCGCCATAGCTGAACTCAGTATAGCTGAGTCCGTAGCCGAAAGGATACAACGGAGCCGACGGGACCTCAACGTAATCGTGCCCCACAGGAAACTTCTTGTTGTAATAAACCGGGAGCTGCCCGACCTCGCGAGGCACGGAGACCGGCAGACGACCCGCCGGATTATAATCCCCGAACAGCACATCGGCAAGGGCATCCCCTCCCTCCTGGCCGGGATACCACATTGTCAGAAGAGCGTCCGCATTGTCCTTTGCCCAACGCTTGTCCAAAGGACGGCCCTCAACATAGACCACTACCATCGGCTTGCCGGTCTGACGCACGGCCTCCAGGAGTTCCTGCTGACGGCCAAGCAAAGTCAGCGTAGAGCGGTCGAAACCTTCCCCGGACTCCATATCGCTCACAGTCTTGGAATCGACCACAGCTGCACCTGTGTCGATATATTTCGTCTTGAAATCACGGGCGCTGGACCCTCCGACCACAACAACAGCCACATCAGCGGCCCGGGCTGCCCGGACAGCGGCCGGAATGTCGGCGGAAGCCTCGTCACGGACCGCACAGCCTTTGGCGTAGATTACATTCGCCTCGCCCACCTTGGCTTTGATTCCGTCCAACATCGTCTTCACATTGGCCGGATCCTGCGGTGCGGTATAGTCCCCAAGCTGGTTGTAAACATTGTCTGCGTTTGGACCAATGACCGCCACCTTGATTCCCTTATTCAGAGGCAATACACCGTTGTTCTCCAAAAGGACAGTCCCTTCCCTGGCTGCCTGAAGCGCGGTCTCGATGTGTTCCGGAGAGCGGACAACGCCAGACGCTGCATCCTCGTCAATGTAAGGATCGTCAAAAAGGCCGAACCTGAATTTGTACAGCAGCACACGGCGGACAGCCTCGTCAAGGATTTTCTCAGAAATGCGGCCACTACGGACGGACTCGGCCAGCAAAGAGAAGCAATTCGCTCCCAGATCCACATCCACGCCGGCGTTCAAAGCGATCTCACCTGCCTCCTGCCGACCGGAGGCAATATGATGGCTTCCGGCAAGCCCGTCGATGCTCTCAAGGTCAGACACGACAAAGCCTTCGAATCCCCATTCATCACGAAGAATATCACGGAACAGATGAGAGTTGGCCGTGCTCGGAATGCCGTCCAGAGAGTTGTAGGAGGTCATCACGGACAACGCTCCCTCATCAATGGCGGCCTTGAACGGCGGCAGGAAATTCTCCCTCAGCTCACGCTCACCGACAAATGACGGATTGCCGTTGTGTCCTCCTTCCGGGATTCCATACGCCACGAAATGTTTCAATGTGGAAATGACTCCTTTATCGTAGCCGTTATGTTTCGGACTTGTGCCACGAACCATTGCCGAGGCCATCTCGGAGGACAGGAACACATCCTCGCCATAAGTCTCCTCAACACGGGACCACCTCAGTTCCCTTGCCAGGTCGATCACTGGGCCATAGCCGATGTGTCCGCCCTGCGCCCTGAGTTCCTCGGCGATGACACGTCCGACCTTAGTTATCAAAGTCGTGTCCCAAGTTGAAGCCATTCCTATGCTTGTAGGAAAGACGGTGGCACCGATAGCCATATGGCCGTGCGGGGCCTCCTCGGCAAGAATCACAGGAATGCCGAGACGGCTGTGCTCAATGGCGTAACGCTGAAGCTGGTTGTAAGCCTTCGCGGCCAGATGTGGATTCAGTCCGTTCTCAAGGGTCTTCCGGGTCCACGGATCAGCCCGGAACGTTCCCCAAAGCATTCCTCCGTGCCGGCTGTCAATGAATTCCTTATATTTCTCCGACACCGTCACGGAGTCCTCCCCTATCTTCTCATACATCGGCCAGCCAAGCGGACAGACAACCTGCCCGACCTTCTCCTCCAATGTCATCAGCTTCAGCAACGCGTCCGCACGCTCCTCCGCCGTCAGGGAAGCGTCCCTGTAGTCAGGCGTTCCACAGGATGTGAAAAGAAGAGCCAACGCTCCGGCTGTCAAGAATATGAACTTCCTCATTGAATATCATTTTATCTGTTTATCCTCAATGCTTAAGCATCCCTTCGGGGAACGGAATATGGCTCCCCTTCCAATCGGTCATCCCTGCCTCCAGAATGCCGCCATTGGAGTCGAAATAGCGCAGTGTAAGCTTATGCAATCCCCCGCGCAACGCTATGCAGCCGTTCCTCTCCTCTCTCGAATGAAGGCCGTCGTTGTCAACCACAAGCTCACCGTCAATCCAAAGCCCGCTTCCGTCATCCGAATATGTGTAAAAAGCGTAAACACCGTCCGAAGGTAAATGAATATAGCCATCAAACACCAAGCCAATATTGCCGCTGACATCGTCCGGAATGCAGATATTCCGACACACAAAACTGTCATTCAGAGGAGCTTTGTCAATGTCCTCGCAGGACGCCCCCGAAAAGTCATACCATCTGGCAAGCAGGCCGTCGGAAAGGGCGGGCTCACTTTCAATCGCAGGCAGATAGTCACGGTCCACGAATGTCGCCTTGCGGAGTTCCCCTGGAACACCACGGCCGTTATAGCATCTGAACCTCAGCTCACAGCTGTCCTTGATGACAAACGGAGCGTCGTACACCGGAGACGAAAGATCCGGAACTGATCCATCCAACGTATAGTGCAGGACAGCGTTCTCCGGTACATCAAGCGTGACTGTGGTCTCTCCGGCGAACACATTCCTGTCATAGACCCCGCCGACATCCGGGAACCGGTACGACCAGCCCGCCTCGTCAAGCTTACGCAAATGAAGCGGCAGTCTGGAGACGAAGCCGGTGAAATCCTTTTTCTCCGGCATAGTCCAGGCCGATTCAGCGATCGCGAAAAGGCGCGGGAACAGCCTTTCCCCTACCCTCTCCACGGTGGCGGCCTTCTCACTCCACAGGTTGCCCTGGACTCCTATGACCTTACCTGAATATGCCAGTGATATCTCAGAGCCGGGCTCATATTCATAGACTTTCGCCAGAATATTCTTGTCCTGGTCGTCCGCCAGATAGTAATATTCAGACGGAGACACCACCACCGGATGCCCTTCCTCCAAGGCCTTTTTCAGCGACGACGGGCTCCAATTGCGCCACCACATCACCACGCTTTCCTCAGAAAGGCCGTCCGAGGCTATCTCGTCCCAGCCGATGATCGTCTTGCCGTTCTCTCTGCAGTATTTTTCCATTTCACGTGTGAACCAAGCCTGTAGGTTCTCCGCCCCGCCAAGGCCATTCGCACGGATTCGTTTTCCACATTCCGGACAATGCTCCCAAGCGGTCCGCTCGACCTCGTCTCCACCTATGTGCACATAGACGGAAGGGAACAACGCAAACACTTCTCCAAGCACAGACTTGCAGAAATAAAGGACATCATCGTTGCCCAGACACAAGGGTGTGGAGAAATTCTTTCCCCAGGCCCCGCCTTTCCCGTCACAAGAGAGTTGTGGATAGGCTTGAAGCACGGCAAGCGAATGTCCCGGCATATCTATCTCCGGAATGATCTCGATGCCACGTTCCATCGCATAGCTGATTATCCCGCGCATCTCATCCTGCGTGTAAAAACCGCCATAGAGACCATTGGATATACGGTCCTCCGGAAGGATATACCTTGGATCCTTGTTTTCCCCGGCGATCCTCACGCAGGTGCTGTCCCAACGGTTCATCGTCCTCCAGGCGCCACGATCGGTAAGCTCAGGGAAGGACTTTATCTCAAGCCTCCAACCCTGATCGTCAGTCAGATGGAGATGAAGACGGTTCAATTTGTACAACACCATCTCGTCGATGAGGGACTCCACCTCGTCCACGGTAAAGAAATGCCGTGAGACATCCAGCATCACGCCACGCCAGACAAACCGGGGAGAATCCTCGATCTCCAATGCGGGGATATCCCGTTTGTTCTCCCACAAGATCTGACGCAGGGTGGATATCGCAGAGACAACACCCTCGTATGATCCACCACTGACCTCTATGCCTGACGGACGGACCGACAGGCGATACCCTTGCCCGGAGCGGGAATTGTCTATGGACATATTCACCGGCATCGTTCCGTCCGTCCTGACACCGTCACCCTTAAGTGAACGCTCAAGGTAGGCCACAGCCGGCAGCAAGAGCGAATCCGATGTGCCGACAATGACACCATCGCCGAGATAGCATCTTCCGTCGGCATATTCAATGCTCAAAGGGAGCGGTATAATATTCAATTCTGGTTCTTTATTCCTTGTGCAGGCGGCTGAGAGCAACACGAGCGCAAGGAGTAAAAATGATTTTCGCATATATTCATCTGATTATTCGACAGCGCCTTTCAGAGTCACCGTGGCCTTGCGGCCATTGACATAGATGTACAATGACTCCGAGAATGCTCCGGATGGCATTCCGGCGGTGTCCAACGACACCTTGATTCTGGCTGACGAATGAGGGGCCAATGAGACAGGCACCTCTGCCTTTACGTTTTTGCGGTCCGATGCCCATCGCAGGGAGACCTCTCCGGATGTGTTGTTGTAAACCGTGAACTCTTTCTCCGAAACCGAGCCTTTCTTGTTCAGGCGCATCCCGAGCACATCCACCTCGGAGCGGAATCCGGAGACAAGCTCGTAGGGATACCTCACCTCCGCCTCGCTCACATCACGGGCCACATACCCGTGGATGGTGATTGTGTTGAACTTACGGTAGTCCCCGTTGGTGGCTATCACGGTAAGGTGACGGTTCTGCTCAGCGAAAAGGCCCGAAGGATCCAATACGACATCCACATAGCCTTTCGCTCCGGGACGGATCGCCGCGCGGGAATAGGATGGCTTCGCGCAACCGCACAGGGAATGGACATCCACGATGCTCACATTCCTGTCACTGATGTTCGTGCAGACAAAACGGACCTTCACCGGGCCGGCGTCGTAGCGGACCGTGTCGATCTCCATCACGGACGGTTCGAAACGCAGAATGCGTGGTGTCTGCCCTGCCAGGGACAATGCCCCGGCAAGGCTCACCACAAAACAAATAATAATATGAACAAACCTATTCAATGACAGGACATTTAAGACCTTCATACCAATCCAGGTTTCCGACAGGGTTGCCATCGTTGCCGTTACCGGTGAGATCCTTGAACATACCATCAGTAAGCTCATCAAGTCTCCAGTAGCCGATAAGTCCCTCTGAATCAGGATCGACGTAGCACTGGTTGTTCTCAAGCTCGATGACATTCAGGGCTCTGTTCCACACACGGGCCTCGCTCACGACGCCATCCATCATACGTCCTCTCTCCGAGAAGCCGATATGGAATCCGTCCATATAGTCCCAGGCGAGGTTGATGGCACTCTTTCCGGACGAGTCCACGGTGCCCTCGACATTTCCGTTCACATAGAGGGTCAGGGTCGAGCCGTTGTCCACAACCGCGATGTGATACCATACACCTGTGTTGAAATGGCTTGCGGAAGTCACCGACGCGCCACGTCCGGCATACTGAAGCTGGTTGTTGTCGCAGGAGACATCTCCGAAACGGATCAGGAAGTTCTCCTCCACACCGATCACGGATGAGATGTAAGGGCTTCCTCCGGCCCAGCTGTCCATACGTACCCTGATTTCCATCGTGCAGGCGGACATATTACTGAAGAGACTGTTGTTGATGATGGTCGGGAACCTGACGTAGGTCTTTCTTCCAAGATCCGGCCCTTTGGTCGTGATGATCTGGTTGATGACCACGTACGTCACACGCGAGGCGTTCAGAATGTCCATTCCGTTGGAAGTCTCGGTAAGGCGGATAGGAACGCAGTACAACGCTCCGTCCTCGAAATCATCCATTGAGAGGATCTCAAAGTTCACCGGAAGGGAGACATTCTTTCCGGCCTCGATCGTGAACCTGTCCTCATCCAGCTTGTAGCTGCCCTCTGGAAGCATCTTGTAGTCAGTGCCTTGAGCTTGGCTGAACGCCGGAAGAGCGTCTGGAGCCACTTCCACACCTACGGTGACAGGAGAGTCCAGTTTGGCCGATGACGACACGGTAAGTCCCATCGATGTAGGTCCTTCGACATACATACTGGTCACGGCAGAACTTTCCGTGCCCGTGAAGAACACCACATCCCTGTACTGCATTGATTCCTGGCAGGCCGCCGCGGCGAATGCCGCGGTCGCCAGAAACATTATTGTCAATTTATTTATTCTCATCTTGTTATGCATTTAGTTATTTCGCATAGATATTAAACTCTCCGGTTCCCATATTGCTGCCATAGGAAGCGTTGATCTTCAGGTACCTGAGGGTCTTGGTTCCATAGAATGACACATAAGAGGAAGGATTGGCCGCCACCAATGTGCCATCGCTCTTGGAAGCTGTGCCCAACTCCTCAAGGTTGTCGGCATCCAGACCGCCTTCCACGTAGATGGAATTAGGCTGGTGGCTGTTGTAGCCGTTTCTGGCCGTGATGACGAAGCCTGTGACATCATATTCCTTACCGAGGTCAACGGTGAAGGAAACCGGGCCGCCCCAAGTACGGATGTAGGAGTTGAGGTCGCCGTCGAACAGGTTTGCATAGGCTCCGGAATGGATTCCACCCTCATCGCACTCGACTATCTTCCAGGCACTTCTGTCCGCGACCTGGGTGCCGGCGATGGATGAGACAGAGAATCCAGACTGGAACAAGGCATCGCTTTCCTCCACATCTACGGTGATATAGACGACACCACGGCCTGTGCTTGTGACGGCTCCGCCAGCGGAAAGCTTTACAGGAATCACATAGCCGGACTTGTTCCTGCATTTGGAGAGATCTCCGGTAAGTGACACATTGATCTGTCCCTCGGAAGCGTTGGCTCCGGCGGCGATGGCGCAAGGACTGCCGCTGATCGACACATAGGAAGCGTCCAGAGCGGCGTAGTTCTTGCCGTGCGCCCTGTTGTAGGCGGACACATAAGAGTTGTCAACCTCTGCTGTCACTGAATATCCTGACGGGGATGACACGGTGGTCATCGCATTGAAGGAAGCGGACACCGATGAGATCGGGCCGGCGATGATATGCTGTGTGATCTTGCCGGAGAACACATTGTCGTTCCCGCAGATGGTGTAGATCGTAGGCTCGGTGCTTTCGATCTCGTACACGTTGAACTCGAATATTCTTGCGTAGTAGCTGGAGAAATCGAACGAGAGCCTCAGGTAGGAAGCCTCAAGGTAATCGGCGAAAGCGACATAATATGCGCCCGCGCCCCAGCTTGATCCGGTGTACACAATCTCGCTGTCCTCGGCGGTTCCGGCTGACACCCAATTGTTTCCATCAATGCTGTACTCGACATTCAGGTTCGCGAGCTTGTAGGTATAGAAGTATAGACCTGTCACCAGATGCTTGCCGCCGATGCTCATCGTGACGGTGTTGCCGGTCTGGCTGAGATAGACGGCCGAATTGTTGTTGCCATCGAACAGGTTAGCGCCATCACCGCAGTCAGCTGACCAGGAAGAGCGTCCGCTGGCCTGGAATCCGACGATCTCGGACTCCGAGTTGATCGCGCGGATGACATTCGTCTCCGACTTGATCACCGCATAAACCACTCCGCGTGTCTCGCTGACCTTGACTCCGGTAGCAGAGATCCTGACAGGGACAAGATAACCATTCTCGTCCGTGAGTCCGCTGAGGTCTCCCTTGAGAGCGATCCTAACGTCATCAGCGGCGGAGTTGTCTCCTGCGGCGATGGCGATAGCGGTGTTCTGAAGATCGATGTTCCCGGAAGGGAGGGCGACATAGGACGTGCCGTGCTTGGTGTTGTAGGCTGAAATCAGACTGTTGTCAACAACAGCGGTGGCACTGTAGCCGCTCTCGGAAGAGATGGTCGTATAGACCTTGAACGATGATGAGAACGTTGACGATGATCCCTTGCCTTTCTTGTGCACGATCTTGCCGGTGACAACATTGTCCACGCCTGTCTGGGTATAGAGGGTCGGATCCGTGCTCTCGATCATATAGACCTCGATCTCATTGATTCTCTTGGTGTTGCCAGTCATCGAGAAAGTCAGGCGGAGGTAGCGGGCCGTAAAGTAGTCATAGACCGCGGCGCACCATTCACCGGAACTCCAGTTCGAACCTCCGGAGACGAACTCGCCGCTTGCCGGGGTTCCCGCCTGTGACCATTCAAGGCCATCCACACTGTACTCGATTGACATAGAACCGATCGCATAGGCATCCAGTTTGAGGCCGGTGACCATAATCTCTTTCTTCATATCTATGGTCACGACGTTCTCGGACTCGAATGTCGCGCTGGTGCCGGTGTTGCCGTCAAAGAGATTGGCATAGTCACCGCAATCGGCCGTCCATTCACTTGTGCCGCTGGCAGGGAAACCGACCAGGTCTCCGGCCTTGGTGATAGGGCGGATGATGTTGGTCTCGGTGTTCACGATGAACCAAAGGTTACCCATCTGCTCGCTGGCCTTGAGACCGTCAGTGACAAGTTTGAACGGAGCGAGATATGTCCTCTCGGTAAGTTTGGAGAGATCCTTCTCCGTGTCAAGGTCGATCTTCACAGTGTCACGGGAGGCCGTGGTGTCGGCCGGAATGACGACAGAGGCGTTGGTAAGTTTGAGATATTCCTCAGGGAGAGGAACATAGCTGGTTCCGTGCTTCTCATTATAGGCAGAGACAAGGCTTTCATCGTAAGCCACTGTCACCGAGGCCTCTGGATGAGCGGTGGAGTTGCAGTTGGCCTGAAACTCAGTATGGAACGAACCCGTGGAACCGGTCGGACGGTGGACGATCAAAGTGGAGAATGTGTCGCCACCTTTCGGGTTGACATAAGCAAGCTTTGGAGCGGCGTCGATGGTCGTCTGATAGTTCTCCATCTCCTCGCAGGACGCGAGAGCGAGAACCGACATCGCCGCGGCTATGGTATATTCAAGTATATTTTTCATATTCAATGATCTCCTGAATTATTTGGTTACGGCAGGGTTCTGAAGCTGGATGGCGCGGCGGAGGTGTCCATAAGGGGTGTCCTTGTCCGCTCCGGAGTCAGAGGTGTTGTAGTCACGCTGGCCGTGGAAGGCACCGAAACCACCTTTGCGTCCGCCTTTCGACGGCTGGAACGCGGCCTGCTGCTCCATATTTCCACCTGTCTTCCAGTAGTCTCCGATGTTCTCTGTGAATATGAGCTGGGAATTTTTCCAGCCGGTCCTGTTGAAACTGCTCTCGCTCAATGAGCCGCCGTAGCTCTGTGAGATATGGTAGGTGCAATACGGAGCCATCTCCGTGCCCGGAGAGTTTCCGTCAACAGCGAGGATTGTCTCTGGATTAGGAGACATCGGACCGATGTACTGAGCCAGATAGTAGATGAAAGTGTTCATACAAGCTCCGCTGAGGGCATCGCCTTCCGGCTCATAGTCAAGGTCATAGCCATCAAGATCGTTGTCCTGGATCTCCTTGATGATGGAACCGGCGGCGTACACGCACCATTCAGGATATTCCCACTCCGGATTCTCCTCGGTAGAGCCATCCTTGAGGGTCCTTGACGGATTGGCGGCCATATCAGCCCTGAGGGCGAGGGTTCCGGCCATACGGGCTGAGGACTCGGCGGCGGCCGCGGCGACGGTCTCGCTGTCTCCGGCGGCTATGCGCTCATCGTATTTCTCCTTGTAGGTGTCATTGTAGCCTTTGTAGTCACCATAGCCGTTCATATACGAAGGGACTTGGATCTCAAGAGCCCAGGAAGGAAGGTAAGTCGTGTGCGCGAGACGGATGATCTTGACTCCCACGATCTTTGTTCCCTTCTTCTCCCTCATCTCATACATCTCTTTCCTGTCAAGCGTGCCTTCCTTAGGAATACCTCCCCAAAGCGAGACCACGTCCACGCTGTCCGGAATACCGGCGAAGCGGTAAGCCAATGAGGATGGAACACCATAGTCCGCGAACCAAAGATAGCAGATGGAATGGTCGCTCTTCTTGTAGGCGCGCAGAGCCTCGTAATAAGCGTCTGTGTATTTATATTCAGGCTGGATGTTCAGAGCCTCCGGCTCGGTGCAGGACGCGAACGCACCTGCCGCCAGAGCTGAAACCAGAATTATCGCTGATTTATTCATATATTTCAATATTACTGATTATTAGAATCTTGTGTTCTTGTCCCACCAAACCCGGGTGCCACCGTTGTCGCCGGTTCCGAGAGAGGATTCGTTGTTCATCGTGACGATCGCCGCATTGACATTGTCGGCGTTGGTGCGGTACTCGGTGGAAGGATAGTTCAGACGTCTGATCTGACGTGTGGTGCTGATCTTTCCGCCGCTGTTGTTGTTCACTACCGGGATGATGTGAGGGTAGCCGGTCCTTCTGAACTCCGACCAGGCCTCCTGTCCCTCCGGGAAGACCGCGATGTACTTCTGGGTGATGATCTGCTCAAGGTTGGTCTCGAAGCTGCCGGAGGCGTTCCAGGCCGGTGTGATGGTGGACAGCTGGCTGCTGTAGGAGTTTCCTCCGTTCACCACATCCTCGAACGAGCCTGGCTGATGCTCGCTGTCAGCAAGATAGTCATCCGCTCCGGTCGCCCCCCAGACATTGAAGGAAACCCGGACACCTTCCTCATAGCATTCCCGCGCCTTGGCCTTGTCACCCTTCCTCAGCCAGTACTCGGCCTGAAGGAACCAGGCCTCCGCCGGATTCATAATAAGGGTAGCGTCATTGTTGGAGCAGTTCATTGTGGAGAGAAGAGATGACTGGTTGTAGTCAGCGGTCACATTGATTCCGTTGCGGACTCCGTGGTAGCCGCCATCCGAGCCGGCCACGAAATACTTCGAGCGGCGCGGATCCTCGAAACCGTTCATATATGTCTCGATCGTCGCTCCGACGCGGTCGTCATTGAAGCTGTACTGGATGACATAGAGAGGATTCTCCCAAGCCCCTGAGGATGGCTTGTTGTAGCGGGCGATGTCATTCGCGGCCGCCATAAGACCTGCCGGATTGGCGAGAGCCGCGTCGGCCTGAGCCATAGCCAGAGTCTGGTCGGCATAGACCACACGCATCGCAAGACGCAGGCGGAGAGTGTTGGCGAACTTAAGCCAGCTGCCGACATTGCCATTGAATATGTTGTCGTAGTCAGCGAGAAGCTTTGTGTCAGGCTGTGCCTGCCAGAACGAGGTCAAAGTGGCGATAGCAGCGTCAAGCTCGTTGAAGAACCCGGTGTAGATGTCCTTCTGCGAGTCGTACCTGAGGGTCACATTGCCAGAGCCGATCTCGCTGTAAGGGATCGGGCCATAGGTGTCCGTAACCCTGTGGAGCACGGCGACCTTAAGGATGTCACCAAGAGCGGCGGCCTCAGGAGCCTCCCCGCGATGCAGGTTCAAGGTCTCCCAAGATCCGGTGGCACGCACGTACGCATCCTTGAACATCGCCTCGTACCAAGCCTTGGACGTGATGTTATAGACATTGTTCGCCGTGAATCCGGAGTTCACCACTCCGATATAGTTCGCGAAAAGGTTTCCGGTAAGGTCCTGGACCACCTGGAAGTTCGCGCTTCCGTATTCCTCCTCGCCGATGAGCTGGTAGGTAGGAATGATGTTTCTTGTCATCTGCGCGAACGCCGATCCGACCCTGAGGTTATCCCAGCCGAGCATCTCGTCGGTGGCCTCCTCCGGATTCGTGTTCCTGTCGAGGAAACTGTCCGTGCAGGACATCGCCGCGGCAGCGGCGGCTATCATCAATATATATTTAAATCTCTTCATAATACGAATCTAAGCTTAGAAGGTAACTTTCACTGAAAATCCAAGGTTGCGGGTGGCAGGCATCGTGAAATAATCTATGCCGTTTGAGTAGTTACCCGTACCGGAAGCCACCTCAGGATCGAACGGAGCCTTGCAGTAAAGCATAGCGAGGTTCTTTCCGACAAAGGCGACATTGAGGCCTTTCAGGACATTCTGCCATTTCTGGACAGGGATGTCATAGCCCAATGTGACCTCACCGAGTCTGACATTTGTCATCGAGTAGGTGTAGTATGCGCCAAGAGCGCTTGTACCCGTGCCGCCGATTGTCTTGTAATACGCCTCGGCAGGGATTCTCTGTCCGTTCACGAGGGCTCCGCCGTTGTCTCTGGCGTCGGCCGTTCTCTGGGACATACCAAAGGAATCAAGCGTAGCCTCCGTAAGCGAGACTCCGACTCCGCCGACCCTTGCGGTGATGAGCACACCAAGGTTAAGGCCCTTCCAACTGAAATCATTCCTCCAGGAACCAGTCCAGCTCGGATTCACGTTTCCGGCATAGATCATTGAGGACAGGCCGCCGGAGACATCGGCCGGAACCACAGTCGAGGATGTCGGAGAGACCCAGATGTAGCCGTGCTCGTCGGTCTTCAGACCGCGCACATAGATGTCGCCGATGCTGTGTCCCTTGATCAGCCACATCTGCACGCCGGTGAGTCCGCCGACCGAAAGTTGGTTGCTCTGGAACCTTGTGCCGTTGAACGTGGCGTCAAGCATCTCCACAATCTTGTTCTTGTTCCTTGAATATATGATCCCGGAAGTCCACTCCACCGGACCGAGATTCTGGTTCAAGGAGAGGGACACCTCTATACCCTTGTTGTCGATGCGTCCGGAGTTCACGTAGATGGTACTGTACCTGAATGAGGACGGCACCTCCGGGGTGAACACCTGGTTGAAGGTCTTCGTGTGGTAATATGTCACATTGGCGTTGACCTTCCCGTTCCACAGCCTCAAGTCCGCGCCGACCTCGAACGACTGGGTGCGCTCGGCGTTGAAGTCATCAGAGACCGCGTAGGTGTTCTCGGCCGGCGAGCCGGCGGTCACCGGGTATGTAGGACAGGAGAGGAAGCGCATAATAGGGTTTCCGACCTCCGCATATGAGCCACGTACCTTGGCGTAGGTAAGCCAGTTGGACTTGACATTGAATATGTCCGTAAGGATGGCGGAGAGACCGATCGAAGGATAGGCCAGCGGAAGGGAGGAGGTGTTCACCATCTGCGAGTTCCAGTCTGTCCTGAAGGTCGCGTCAAGGAACACCATATTCTTATAACCGATCTGTGCGGTGGCGAAAGCGGACTGCACCTGATCCCTGTACGTGTTCTTGTAGAAGCCCTTGTCCGTGTTCATATTATTGAAAGTGAACAGGTTCGGAACTCCGAGAAGATCGCCCGCCATATAAGTCTGGCGATAATTGTAGTCCTCCACAGACACGCCGATGTTGGCGTTGAGCTGTACAAGGTTGTCTCCGAATGTCTTATGAATATTCAAGAGCACGTCAGCGTAGGTCTGGAGCGTGGTCGCCTGATTGTGGAAATAGCGGCCCTTGCTTCCGGCGAAAAGTCCGGATGTGGAAGCGTAGTTCTTCTGCTCGGCGAGGGTGTTGTTGTAGTCCATCCTGGCGCGGGCGGAGATGTCCATCCAATCCGTGATGTCGTACTTGAGCGAGCCACCGACGATGTAACGGTTCTTGGTGTTGTTGAACATATTCCTGTTCACGATCCAGAACGGGTTCTGCATCTGGAGATCCTGGCTGCCCCAATCCCAGTACTGGACAGGGAAGTTTCTGGAAGCGTCGTAACGCTCATAGACGGAATATTTGTCAAGGTCATCGCTCGGGGACATCAGATAGACAGGAACCAGCGGGTTGTAGTACTGTCCGCCGGAAAGCAGGTTCTGCTCCTTCACGTTCATATACATTGTAAGGAGGCTGAGGTGCATCCTGTTGTCAAGGAAGTCCTCCGAATGGTTGGCGGTCACATTGTAGCGTCTGTAGTCATTGTTCGGGATCACGCCGCGGGCGTCATTTATGCCAGCCGAGACGTAAGTGTGGCTGTCCTCACGGCCGATGCCAAGGCTGACCGTGTGCTGTGTGTTGTAGCCGGTCTGGAAGAAATCCTTGGCTGACCACGTCTGGGCTGACAGGAGCGGATTGCCCCAGGATGCGTAGGTTCCTTCCTTGGCTCCGTAGGAACTCTGAAGCTCAGGAAGCATCACAGGAGAGGAGAACGTGGTGTTAGTGCTGTAGGAGACGTGCACCCCCTCCTCGGCTGTCCTGGTGGTAAGCATAAGGATACCGTTTTGGGCCTTGTAGCCATAAAGAGCGGCCGCGGAAGGTCCCACAAGGGCCGTCATCCCGCTGATGTCATCGGAATTGAAGTTGGCGATACCGTCTCCGGAGATCGCGCTTCCGCTGTAGATGGAATAACTGTCCCCCGGCTTGGTCATAGACAATGTCGGAAGCGGAATTCCGTCAAGGGTATAGAGAGCGTTGTTGGAATTGGAAAGGGATTTCGAACCGCGCATAACAATCTTTGTCTCAGCGCCTGGACCCGCTCCTGTGATGTTCACCTGCACGCCGGCGAGTTTGCCCTGAATGCTGTTCACAAGGTTGGCGTCCCTCGTCTTGAAGACACTCTCGTCAAGAGCCTGCACGTTATAGGTCACGGAGCGCTCCGACTTCTTGATGCCGAGAGCCGTGACCACCGATGTCTCCAGAAGCTGAGTGTCCTCCTGAAGCACGATCTCAAGCACGGCTCGCCCGTTGACGGCCACCGACTGGGAGACGTAACCGAGCAGCGAGACCTCAAGCGTGGCGTCCGCGATTTTCGCGCTCCACGGGAGGGTGAACTTTCCGTCAATGTCCGAGATGGCGTACTGCGAAGCGTTCCCGGCGACAATGACGGCAGCTCCGGCCACAGGGGCTCCGGTTCCGTCAACGATGGTACCAGAAAGTTTCTGGCTCACCGGCTCAGCGGACTTGTCCGCCTGTGAGGCCTTTGAAAGGATAACGTGCTTCTCATCGATGGACCAAGAGATGTCCGTTCCTTTGAAAAGCTGGTTCAATGCGGTCTTGAGGTCACTGTTCTGGACTGAGACAGAGACATTCGAGCTCACATTGACATCATTGTTGTAGAAGAAGGTGTAGCCGCTCTGCTGCTCAATCTGCTTGATTACAGATGAGATAGGAGCGTTTTCCACCTTGAGGGTGATGTTTTTCCGCTCCTGGGCGAAGGTCGGGAAGGATAAAAGTGTCAATGCCAGACACAAAGCCATAGCTTTCGCCATAACCCGTCCTCCCCACAGAAAAATTTCTTTGTGGTTATTTTTTTTCATAAATTTGAAAATATTGTGAATTCTGTATGGGATTGGGAGATTGCCATACGTTTTCCTAATGGTCACGGGAAGGCTCTTGGAGTTTTCCCGTATGTCGTATTAAACGGTTTATTATTTTTTCATCATAGACTAACGTTTTGTTTGTTACTAATTTGACTATGTGGGTTATATCACTTCATAGACACTTCTGCCCGCAGAGCCGTCGCGACCGGTCTGGCGCTCATCAATCTGTCTGAAGCGGATATTCGATGATATGTTGAAATAACGCAGGATCACATCCAGATTCTGGTTCGAGAATGTGCCCGTGAACTTGTAATGCTTGTGGTTATCGTTCTTTATTATGAAGCTTACATTGTACTTGTTTCCTATCATCCTCAGGGCATCCTCAAGCGAAGTGTTGTCAAGGACAATCTTGCCGTCACGCCAGGAAGTGTTGCAAAGCACATTCTCCTCCCTCAGGTGCATAACCCCGGTCTTCGTGTTATAGACAGCCTGCTGCGACGGCATAAGTCTCAACGACTTACGATGATGGTTGCGGTCGTCATAGTTCATATCCACGATTCCGGACACCAATGTCGTGCGGACATATTCGTCATCATAGGCCTCGACGTTGAATTCGGTGCCGTGAACGACGACCTCCGCGTTCTTCGCCTCGACGATGAACTTATGCTTTGGATCCTTGGAGACCTCGAAATAGCCCTCGCCGTAAAGGGTCACACGGCGTTCCTTGCCGAATCTGGACGGGTAACGCAGGAAGGAGTCAGAATTGAGCCAGACCTTGGAATTGTCCGGCAGGGTGACACAGCTTACCATACCAGCGGTGGAACGGATCTCCACAGAGGAAGTGAAGTCGCCGGCCACCTCGAACAGCAGCCAGGCCGTAAGCCCGATGAAAGGAAGAAGCATCACTGCGGCCACACGCTCGACCTTGCGGAAGAAGCCTTTGAACCGTTCCGCCAATATTCTTCCGTGGACCTTCCGGAAAGCCTTCCCTGTGTCCACCTTTTTCTTCATATCCAAGGCATCAGACGCGAAACATATATAGTACACCTGTTCGGCGAGTTTCATATTCGATGCCGAGGCCTTCATCCAGGTCTCTACCATATTGATGTCCTCCGCCGAGAGTTCCCCGTTATAATAACGGACGAGCAGGCTTTCCATCTGAGTGTCTTCCATACATTTCAATCGTGTTACATTGATAAGACCGCTCCCGAAGGAAATCTCCTAAAGAAATTTCACACTTTTTTTAAAAGATATTCAACATTTGCATAAATTTGCGTTATGAATATCAACGATAATAGCACCGACACCTTACTTTTGGAACTGCTCAAAGACGGGAATATGTCCGCCTATGAGAAGGTGTTCTCACGCTATTACAGCACCCTATGCGCCTACGCGAGGCTATTCATAAAGAGCGGCGATGTCTGCGAGAACATCGTGCAGGAGCTTATGCTCTGGATATGGGAGAACCATTCCACGCTTCACATCACGGACTCCCTGTCACGATATCTTTTCACCGCCACCAGGAACAGATGCCTGAAGCACATCAGCCACGAGATGGTGGAGCGCCGTGTCCTGGACGAGATGCACAAGAAGCTGCACGGCCAGTTCGAGTCTCCGGACTTCTACATTGTCCAGGAACTTGAGGAACGGATCCAGAACGCTGTGGCGCAGCTGCCTGACTCATACCGCCAGGCTTTCGAGCTAAACCGCTACGAGCGCAAGACCTACGATGAGATCGCATCCATACTCGGGGTCTCCTCCAAGACCGTGGACTACCGCATCCAACAAGCGCTCAAACTCCTCAGAGCCAGCCTGAAAGACTATCTTCCGGCCATCGCCATCCTTCTCGCCTTGAAATAAGACATAAAAAAGAGAAGCGGTACCGTTGTCCGGCCGCCTCTCCTTTCATATTCAAAAGTCAAGGATGCTGCTTTAGAACAGCGTCCCTGCCTGTCAGAGTTTCTGCATCAAGATGTTCTCGTAGGTCTTGTCGCCGACGGCGTAGCCGGTGTAGGAGGTGCCGTCGAAGAGCAGGAACTTGTAGCCGGTGAGGCTCATCTCCGAGCCTGCGGTCGTGCGCCAGTGCAGAAGGCCGTCATCGCAGAAGCCGAATTCCATACTGCTGGACTGGCCCCAGATTCCGGTATAGAGGTTGGCGACGAAACCGAAGACCACGTTCAGGTAGCTGAACTCACCGAGATTCTGCGACTGCAAACGGATGCAATGCTCCTCCGGAATGTAAGTTCCGGTGATCGCCGGAGAGTACGAGCTGTAGTTGCACAAGCCCTTGATCATCACGGTGTTCTCTCCTGTCTTGATGATGTCCACACGGAAGGATTCCGTGCTCGCCTGATTGCTGTCGGAAGTCTTCACGTCAGCGTTCACGATGTAGGCTCCGACGAAGTCGTCCAGAGAGGCGGCCTTGAAGGTGTCGGCGTGGGACGCGAGCACTGTCGACTGTGACGCATAGACCTTGTCCCCGAACCTGTTCGTCACCTCGATTATCACACGGAAAGCGCCGCCTTCCGCAAGTCCTTGATAATAAAGGGTCAGACCTTCCTCGCTTTCCGATAGTGTGAGCTTTTCCTTGTCGAAAGTCGAGCCTATTCCGAGAATCTGGTCGAGTGGATAGTTCTCCTCGTAGTAGTCAAGCACATCCTTGTCCATCATAATGAAGCGGACAGACGAGGCGTTCTTCGTCCTGACCTTCCAGGCAAGGGTGGAATACGGATCCTCGCTGTAAGGCTCAAGGACGCACTGCAGGATCTCCGGAGTGAAGTCACCGGCCGGATCGTATGTGAAACGCACGGAGACCATCTCTCCCGGCTTGCCCTCGGCATCGAACGGGACCACCAGCATCGTGTTGGACGGAGAGGATGGCGTCCACTGCTGGACATTGTCCGAGAACGTCCTGACATCCTCCAGCTGGCCAAGGCAGATCTGCTTGTAAAGCCTGTCCAGTTCCTTTGAGTCAGAGGTGATGTCACCCTCTACGACAGTGGCCTTGCAATATGAGGTGAAGCTGTTGAACTCGTACGTGAACTTGCCGTCACCATCGTAAGTGGCGGAGACGACAGGATCGTTGTCGTGGTCACCGGCGAAGACGATCTTCTCGGGGCCGTAGCCGAACATTCCGTCCGTGACATAATAGACCAGATTGAGGGTGAAAGTCTGCTTGCCGTCGAACGTGCAAGGGAAACGGTCATAATAGGCCTCGTCACCGAGGTACTGTGCGATGTCGGAGACATAGACATATTCATCGCTGCCGCTGTAGTAGTAGCCTATCGACTGCCCCGGCACAACCACGGAATTGTCGCTGTTCACCTTGAAGAAGAAGTTGACACCGGCTCCCCAATCCAGAAGTCTGAATATGTTCGTGGTGCCTTTGGCGCGCTCCACCAGCATTCCACGCTGATAGCCTTCGTAGAACTGGGAGTAGTAATATGTCGCCGTCTGCTGCACCTGCTCGCCGCTTTCGGTGGTTCTCATATACGGTTCCCACTCCAGGGTGAACGATGCCGTAAGATCAAGGAAATCACTGTACTGTGTGATATAGGCCGGATCATCGCCGAGTTCCGCGTCCCTGCCGATTATGCAGAGGGAGGCGGTGACACTGGAGCCAAGTACCACAGCGTTCATATTCACGGTCACAGGGACCTCGACGCTGTACTGCCCGTCAGGAATGACCACCGTGTCACGTACAGAGAACAGGGATGCGTTCTTGCCGCTCTTCTGGAGCAGCACACGGTAAGTGCCCTTGTTGCCGTTTCTGGCAAGCACAACGGTGAACTCACCTTCCTTTGTTCCCTGCTCGAACTCTTTGACAAGGCTTTTCTGGACAAAATGGATCTCCTTGTTGTCCGAATCATTGGGAGAGGCCATCTCGCCGATCTGCTCCTGATCGCAGGCGACCAAGGAGAGCAGCGCGGCGGAGGCGCACAACAATATTCTTAAAAACTTTTCCATTATGGATTCTGATCTTCTTCGTTAATGTTAGGGTTGTTGTTGATCTCATCCTGAGGGATGGTCATCACCCAGTCGTAGGTGTCAGGGTTGGTGAGGTTGATGCCGTTGCCGGACATCGTGGAGATGCACTCCTCGGCGAATCCGTCGGAGGTCTTCCTGTCGATTCCCTGGCCGAGACGGCGCACATCGACCAGACGGCCGAACTCACCCCAAAGCTCGACCCTCTTCTGAATGAGAATATTCTCAAGCAGGGAGCCGGTCCAGGATGTCGTGAGCGAGCCGAGCATCGTTCCGCTGAGATTTGATGCGTCGAAGGTCGCGTCCCTCTTCTGCATCACGGCGTTGAGGTAGCGGACAGCCTTGTCCTTGTCCCCGAGACGGAGGGCGGCCTCGGCAGCGTCAAAGTAGAACTCCTCGACCCTCATATAGATGTAGTCCCCAAGCCAGGCGGCCACATTCGTGAATTTGAACTTCTTGGAGATGTACGGAGACTCCTTGTCGTCCGGATCCCACCAGGCGCGGCGGATGTCCCCCGGACGGATCTGCTTGTACAGGCTGGAGTTGATCAGCTTCGGAGCGGACTGGGCATAGGCTCCGTCAATGTTGTCCATATGGGCGAAGAAGCTGGCGTAGCCTCCGGCCTGCTCGGTGTTCTCGATCCCGGCGCCCCACATCACGTTGGAAGCCGAGAGGGAGTTCATCCCGTTCATCAGCTCGGAAGTCCCGCCGATAGAATATTCCTCAGACTTGATGATCTTCTCCGAAGCGGCCAAAGCGGTCTCCCAATTTCCCGCCGCCAAAGCCACACGAGCCTTGATGCCGAGGGCGACATAATAGGAAATATGTGATTTTGTGCCTCCGAGGACAGACGCGTCACCTTTTTCGAGCAGATCGATGGCCGTGTCAAGGTCTGAGTTGATCTGTGCGAACACAGTCTCAAGGTTCTCACGCTTCTTGCCGACGAAATCCTTGCCGGTAGGCTCGGTGTAGATCGGCACGCAAGGGTCGGACCAACGGTACTTGTCCTGCAGCGCGCTGTAAGGAGGACGGGCGAACCAGTTCGCCAGATTGAAATATGACAGGGCACGGATCGCGTAGGCGTTGCCGAGCACATAGTCCACATCGACCTCGCTTCCGGTCATCGTCTTCTCGGCGGAGATCACATAGTTGGCGTTGGAGATCCAGGTGTAGTTGGCGTTCCACACGTCATACGGACGGAAACTGTCCGAAGTGTAGAACGACTTCACGTTGTAGCAGTGGTCGTACCAGAACCATCCGTTGCCCTGGCTCTGCATAATGAAGTCATCGGCCATCGACTCAAGGGCGATGTTGTAGGCGGAGATTCCGAAGCACTGGTGGGCGTTGCCTCCGGTTGACCAACCGGCGGTCCACATTGTCCTGTAGATTCCGTCCACGATGGTCACGGCCGTGGTCGCCGACTTCAGAAGATCCTCTCCGGAGCCGGAATCCGTAGGCTGGAACTCCAGGTTGCAGGAAACGGCGCAAATGGCCGCCGACATTATTGATAGTATCTTTTTCATTCCGTTAGAAGTTTATGTCAATTCCCGCTGCCACAACCCTTGACGGGGTGTAGGTGTAGGAGACTGTTCCGGTAAAGTTGTACTGAGGATCCATTCCGTTCATATTGCAGAACAGAGCCAGATTGTCAGCGGTGACGAACACCCTGCAAGCCCCGATCCCGGCCTTCTTTGTCAATGAGGAAGGAAGGGTGTAGCCAAGGGTGATATTCTTGATGGCGAAATAGGAAGCGTCGATCAGTTCCTCGCCGGTGCTGGAGCGGCTGCCTCCGATCTCAACGAGAGGGACATCCGTGATGTCACCAGGCTGCTGCCAGCGCCTGAGCACGTTCTTGTGCCAGTTGTTTCCTGCGTAGGTGACATTCATCGCGCCGCCGTACAAGCCGTCGTAGATCTTTCCGCCGACCGAGAATGTGGTCAGGAACGAGAAGTCAAAGTTCTTGAAGAAGATGAAGTTGGACGAGAAACTGCCCGAGAACAATGCCTGGCGGCTGCCGTAGTAGTACTTGCTCAAGGAAGCCAGACCGACATTGTCGGTGACATATTCATCACACTTCTCGGTCACGATTGAGCCAGTCTTGTCCACTGCGTAGCGGTAGTAGGCATAATAGAGCTGACGGCCGGTCGATGGTGAGACTCCGGCTGATTTGGACATATAGAATGTGTAGATCGGCTTACCCTTCTCGATTACGACGCTGCCATAGTTGATGACATCCTGTGAGGAAGTGAGCTCGGTCACCTTGTTCCTGTTCATCGAAAGCATCAGCGAGGCGTCCCAATGGAAGTTGGAGCGATCGAATATCACTCCGCGCAGCGAGGCCTCCACTCCCCTGTTCACCATCGAGCCGACATTGTCGTCGTAGCCGGAGAATCCGGAGGAGATGGCGAGAGGGTTGTTAAGGAGCATATCCCGGGTCTTGCGGGAATAATATTCAATGGTGCTTGTGAGCCTGCCGCCGAACATACTGGCCTCGATACCGGTGTTCAGGTTGCCGTTCTTCTCCCAGGTGACGAGTTTGTTCTCGATGGAGGAAGCGGTCGAGCCCGGACGGGTTCCGTTGGACCATCCGTAGCTGAAACGGCCCTGCCAAACGTAGTAGGAGCCGAGGTTGTCATTACCCTGCACTCCGTAGGAAGCCTTGAGGGTGAGGTTGTTGAGCCAGTCGGAAGTGGATTTCATAAAATCCTCCTCGGAGATTCTCCACGAGGCTCCGACCGACCAGAAGTTACCCCACTGGTTGGACTTGTGGAAGCGGGACGAACCGTCGGTACGCCAGGAAGCGTCGAAATAGTAGCGGTCACGGAAACCGTAGTTCAGACGCGCGAGCACCGACTCGATGGCATAGTCATTTGAATATGACGTGTTGCTGAGCGTGGTCACCGCCGAGCCGAGCTCGTCGATGCCGTCCACAATGCCGCTCTTGGACCCCAGCTGGTAGTTGTAATTGTAGCGATAGTACTCGTGGCCCGCGAGAAGGTCAACGGAATGCTCCCCGAACTTCCTGCGGTAGGTCAGCAATTCGTTGAGCGTGTAGCTCATCGTCCTGGTGTTGTACTTGCTGACGGTTCCGCCCTGAGAGGCGGCGTTGCCGTGGTACTTGTCGTTGGTCGTCGTGCGGCCGTAGTCAGTGAAGTCCACACCGAGATTGATGTCGAGATTGAGACCGTACAGCAATGCGTCCTTATTGATTGTCCCCAATTTCACGAACGTTCTGGCGGACACGGAGTTGCGCTTGTAGTATGCCTTGTTGTTGTACAGTTCTGCCTTGGAGTTGAATCCCTGTGCGGTGACACGGTTGGCGTAGCCGTTGTCCTCCTCGGAACCATATTCATACTGCCTGTTCCCGGCCGCGTCAAGCACATCGTTTCCGTCCATATCCTTCAAGTAAACAGGATAGACTGGAGCCATAAACTGTGCTGTGTACCAGACATTCGAGGTCGCGCTTCCGGTGGCGTCCTGGAAATCGGACACCGCGTGCGCGAGGTTGGCGCTCATTCCCATCTTGAACCAGTCCGTGGCCTGCACATCCCCGCTGATCCTGCCGGTGAAACGGTCGAAGTCAGTGTTCTGGAGAGTACCGTTCTCCTTGTAGTAACCCAAGGAATATAAATAGGTTGTCTTCTCTGTTCCGCCGCTGACTGAAAGCACGTGCTCTGTACGGAAGGCCTTGTCGTTGCTGATCTCGTCCATCCAGTTCTCGTTCCAGGCCGCCACAGCGTCCTCCCGGATCTTTCCGGACTCCTTGTTGATCAGATCTGACCAAGAGTAGTTCTTGTAAGGGTTGTAATATTCAGGATTCTTCAGTCCGCCGATCGTCTGGCCAAGGTTGTTGGCGGCATAGACGCTGGCGGCCTCGAAATCCATTCCGGTGCCGTACTGGGCGGAGTTGCGCAGGGCCTCGTAGGTCAGTTCGACATAGTCGCTCATCCCGACAAGGTCATAGCGTTTCAAGGCCCTGGAGGCCACGCCGAAGTTACCCTTGTAGCTTACGCTCACCCTGTCCTTGCTTCCCTTCTTGGTGGTGATCACGATGACACCGTTCGCTCCACGAGCTCCGTAAAGGGCACCGGCCGAAGCGTCCTTCAGCACTGTCATCGTCTCGATGTCCGCAGGGTTGATGGCGCTGATGGCACCGTCATAAGGAACACCGTCCACAACATAAAGAGGACTGGACGAAGCGTTCACGGAACCGGCTCCACGCACCATAATGGACGCGCCCTCGCCAGGCTGGCCGCCTCCGGAAGTCACCTGGACTCCGGCCACGGCTCCCTCGAAGGACTTCGTGAGGTTGCCCACAGGCCTCTTGCTGAGCTCATCGCCCTTCACCACGCTGGCGGAACCCGTGAAGGATTCCTTCTTCGCCGTACCGTAGGCCACGACGATCACATCGTCCAGGATCACGGACTCGTCCTGGAGGACGAAATCCACAACAGTCTTTCCGTTCACGGCCTGCTCCGCTGTCGTGTAGCCAAGGTTCGAGGCGGTAAGGACAGCGTCGGACGGCACATTGGCCAAGGTGTACTTTCCATCGAAATCCGTCACGGTTCCGACAGTGGTTCCCTTGATGAACACTCCGGCGCTGATGACAGGCTCTCCTGTCTTGTCAACGACCTTTCCGCTGACAGTGATCGCCTTGTTCTGAGCCGACACCACAGCCGTGGCGCACAGCACCGGAATCATAACGATCATTCGCAATATCTTGTTCAGTTTCATATCTATCTGCTTATTTCGTAAGTGTCAAGAATCACAGGAGCATTGATCTCGATGCGTCCCTTAGGCTCGCTGTTGTACGCCGATCTTGTCTTCGTGCCTTCTGCGGTGGAAGCGGTGGCGTAACGAAGGACCTCGTCCCCGCTCGTGGAGGTCAAGGACACAAGCAACGTGTACTTTGTGCCCGGCTCCAGAGGGCTGTCGGTTCCGAATGACATCGAGATCTTTCCGGTCATATTCAGAACCTTGACCTGCGTAGGCGAGATGTCTGTCCCTTTCTCCTTCACAAGTTTAGCGGCGTCGGTCAATGTCACGCCTCCCAGCTCGGAGCTGCGGCACATCAGGTAGCGTCCGCCGGAAACCTGGATATTCAAGGATTCGGTCGCGTCGAAAGCGATTGACACCGCCGCCGACAAAGAGGTGGAAGCCGGGTAGGAAGAGCTTGTCCCGAGCGAGACGAAGGCCCAGTCATAGTATGTGGCCGAAGCCATCGTGCAGAGGGTGTTCACCACGAATGTCGAGTCACCGGACTCATTGACAGCCAGCGCGCCAAGAGTGTAGGAGTTGGCGGCCGACAACGGGGCGAACCTTGTGGTAAGGCCTGCCTCATCATTGATCTTCTCAATATATTCAGCCTCGGTGACCGAGCTTCCCTTAAGAGCGGTGTAGCGCCTGAAAAGATCGAACGATCCGCCGAAATAGACGTTGAATGAATATGTCGAAGTAAGGACATAGTTCATCTTCGCGACGCCCTTTCCAGCCCAATTGGTCCAGACGCAGTTGGTGGAATTGTACTGCCCGAACACCGAATGGAACATCGTCTGCCTGAACCAGTCAGCCCCACCGAGGGATGGTTCGGTCATCGTGTCGTGAGCCTTGGTCTTGGCGGAAAGCTTGTACAAAGGAGTCGTGGCCGTTCCGTCAAGGCTGACTCCGAACGCCACGATGTAGTACGACAGCTCCGGATAGAGCGGGTACTCCGTGTAGTTGGACGAGCCGGTCTTGGTATAATAGGACATTCCACCCTCGACAGTCATATTGCTGTCCTTGATGGCGTCCAACATATATTTCAGATACGTGTCACGGATCTCGGTGTCTGAGTGGTTGACGAAATAGCTCGCCGGAACCCCGAAATACACATAGCGGAAATCCGGAACCGCATAGACATTGAAGTTGGCGTAGTCAGAGCCGCACTCCAGAAGCGACATGATGATCTGAGGAATATCCTCGGACGCGGGGCGTGTCGTGAATTTGAGCTCCGCCTCCGGCGAATCGTTCACATACTTTTCCCCAGACAGGGCCTTCAGACGGAACACATAGTCAGTGGAGCCGTCGAATCCGCTAAGCTCCACGGAGCAGGCCTCGACCTTGCCGGTCATCCCCGCGACTGAATATTCATAAGCCGACGCCCCGGCGACCGGTTTCCAGTTTATGATCGTCCTGGACTTGTAGGCGGCAACCAAAACAGGCTCCGGTGCCTCAAGGACACTCTCCCCCTCCGTGATGACGTGGATGGTGACGAACCTCGAATCCAGATAGTCGCCGTTAGTCCCCGCGTCAGTCCTGACGGAGAATGAATATTCCACCGACGGCTCAAGGTCAGCGAACGAGACCGAACGCTCCCTTGTCGTCACAGTGTCATTGTCATTGAATATGTAAGTGTAGGCTCCAGCGTCAGTGACGACATCCCAGGACACGCTGAAAGACGTGCTGGTGACATCAGAGACACGAACCTTCGGCTCCGGCAGCGAAATCCGCTCCGGGGTCTCCTCCTTCGTGCAGGCGACAGCCGCCAGAAGAAGGGCGAAAGACAATTTCGTTATGATTGATCTGTTCATCAGTTGACTGTTACCTTTATTGTCTTGAACATTGAATTACCGTCAGAGACAGTGACTTCCGCCGTTCCGGAAGACACACCCTCAAGCGTGAGGACTCCCTTCGACAGAGAAGCCTTCACGACAGCGGGATCCGAGACTGAATATGACAGCACCTGCACCGACGGGAAATATTCCGACATCTCAAGTGTCTTTGTCTGGCCGGCTGAGAGGGTCTGAGCCGGAATCTCTCCCAGATAGCCCATATACTGAAGCAGACGGTAGGTGTCGAGCATTCCCACGCCCATATTCCCGACATACGGAGCGCTGAGGTTGGCGTTGATCGGACGTGCGGAACTAAGAAGCGCCGAGCGAAGCATATCCGGGGTAAGTCCCATACGCTTGTCCTTGCCGTAATAGTAAGAGACGGCCAAGGCGCAGGCTCCGCTGACGTGAGGGCAGGCCATAGATGTTCCCTGCATATATTCATAGCCGGAGGTTCCGTCCTCATTGACGCTGGTGCTATAGACTCCGCCATAGTTGCTGTCAACGTAAGTGTCGCCGCCCGGAGCGGAGATGTCCACCCACGTGCCGTAGTTCGTGTAGTAGGCGGCGTCACCGGTGTAGGAATATGAAGCCACGCTCACCACGCTCTTGTCGGCTGCCGGGAACGCCTGATAGTTGACGGCCTCGTTGCCGGCGGCGAAGATCACGATTCC
>CAVCRL010000011.1:29855-32701 GCA_963604455.1 Lachnospiraceae bacterium
GCGATTCCGTTCACGCCGATGCCGTTGTTGTTGACGGCGGCGATGGTTCCGGCGACGTGCGTGCCGTGCGAAAGGTTCGAGGATGTTATGATCGTGCCTTTGTTGTCCACGAAATTGAATCCATAGATGTCATCGATGTAGCCGTTGCCGTCGTCATCGATTCCGTTGCCCGGAATCTCACCCTTGTTGATCCACATATTGTCGGCAAGGTCCTCGTGGTCGTACTTCACGCCTTGGTCGATCACGGCCACGATGACATCCGGGTTGCCTGCGCAGAGTTTCCACGCCGCCCACACGTCAGCGTCGGCGCCAACCAGACCGGTCTTCCCGAAGATCGAGCCGGTGTTGTTATAGTGCCACTGCATCTGCTGGACCATCTTGTTCTCGTTGAACGGGAACACTTCCTTGCGGCTGGCCGACAACGCCATCGGAGCGATTGACGGTGAGCCTGCTCCCTCAGCGCTTGACATCACGACCGGCAGTGAATATTCAATGCTTTCCACCGAGCCGCATTTCTTCAGCTGGGCGACCACATCCGAAGTTTCCAGAGTCTTGTCGAAGCTGGCTATGTACCAAGTGTCCAGGCCTTCCGCGTGGGTACGGGCCTCGAAACGTCCGCACTCAGGGAAAAGCCTTTCCAGACGGAACTTTCCGTTCTGTGCCAGCACCTCGGAGACCTCACGGGTGCCGTCCAGCGCATCGTCAGACGAACCGGCGGACCTTGTCCCCACATCCGAGCCCTTGATCTTTATGATCAGCTCACCTTTGATGGCGGCCGGAGACTCATTGATTATGATCGGTCCGGACTTCTCGCCACCATTCTGTTCCGGCGATTCCTGCTTCTCACAAGCCACAGACACGGCGAGAGCCGCGCAAATGGCGGTGAAAGGAAGCGCCTTCCTTTTGAATATATTCATAAACTAATACTTGAAAGTTATGTACTTGACTTCTGTTGTCAGACCACCGTCCGTGTCGGACTGCCTGTAGCCCACGGCGAACGCGACATATTCCTTGCCCTTCTCAGTCAGGCTGCCGGAGACATCAATGCTCTGGCTTCCCTTGTACAGGGTCAACGCGCCGTACTGGGTAGTCGTGGAGATGTAGGTGTGAGCGGCATCCTCCGGCACCGAGAATTCGTCCCAGGCTTCCTTGGACATCACATCACTGATCCAAGTGTCGCTTGACGATGAGGACGTGACGTTGAGATGCGTACCCGATATGCTCAACGACAGGGACATATTGGATTGCGTGGCCTTTGGGGAACGGAACTCGCAAAGATCGATCTTTCCGCTGTAGCTGGCGTTGCCCTTGTCATCGAAGCTGAGGTCAAAGGCTGTGGCATAATATGCCGTGTTGTCCATAATCGTGGTCTTCCGTGCGGTCTCAAGCTTGGCCGTGTCGAACGTGCCCTTTGTCAGGAAAGAGTTCGGGCTCACCCCATAGATGGCGCACATTTCCTTTATCTGCTCGATACGCCTCTTGATGTAAGCCTCGGCATCGCTGAACTTATCGTAGTCGGACTTGCTGACGATCGAGTAGAGGTAGGTCTCAGCGGCGTTCACCGGAGTGATGACCACCCTCGCCGAAGAGGTCGTGATCTCGCTGACCTCGATCTTGAACTTGTTGTAAGTCTGTGAGGATGAGCCTTCCTTGCCCTGGCTCACGACAAGAGTCAGCGGCTGGACACCCTTGCAGGTCATCTTGATCTCTCCGGTCCTGTCCTCTCCGGTTTCGTTCTTGTCAACGTTGAAACTGAAT
The DNA here is from genome assembly GCA_963604455.1 of Lachnospiraceae bacterium. Lineage (GTDB taxonomy): Bacteria > Bacteroidota > Bacteroidia > Bacteroidales > UBA932 > Cryptobacteroides. The sequence goes on from CAVCRL010000011.1 coordinate 31,614, forward strand.
GTCGTGCTGTAGGTCTTGCCGAGATGGATCCAGTCCTCAGATGTCGTGACCTCGGCTGTGTTGCCTTCCTTGGAGCCTTTGATGCTGTAATCGACGGTGACTTTGCCGCCCTCGGATCCGATGCTGAGAAGCTTGACATTCACGTCAAAAGTCGAGGTAGGTTCCTCGTTGTCTTCGGCGTTGCCGCCACAGGCCGCGAACCCTATCGCAGCCGCACAGGCCAGCGCGGTCAGCCTGAGCAATGATGAAATCTTCATTTAAGTTTACTTTTTCGGTTCTTCAAAATGGAATTTAAGGTAGGAGATCCCGGTTGTTATCTTCGAGCCGTTGTACCCGAAAGCGTATGCCACATAATCTCCGGTGGTAAGGTTACCCATCTGAGCCTGAGGATTATAGTAGCATTCCGAGAACTCACCCTGATGCATAAACGACCTGATCGAGTAGTCGCTGCTTTCCTCAACCCACTTGAGGAAATCCTCGGCGCAGGCTTTCGGGGTTGTGCTCTTGCTCCAGACCTCATAAGAATCCACCGTCAGCACATAAGTGACAGAGGCATCGGACGGAACCACCTTGACGTTGGCGTCCGCATCCACTGTGATTCTGAAATCAGGAGCCGAATCAGGATATTTCTTTGTCGTGAACTTCTTCACCGCCACGTTGCCGCTGTACTCTCCGCCCAAAGTCATATCAAACGCGAACAGATAGTAGTCCGACAGAGGCGTAAAGCCATCGTAAGTACGTGATTCGTACCCCTTTGTAAGATAATTCTTAAGAGAGAATTCCTGCCCGTTGGCCTCGGATGTTTTGCGGACATATTCAATCAGCCGCTTGGCATAGTCAGCGACGAAAGCCTTTCCGTTGCCGTTGAACGCAGAGTATTGCTCTGCGGTGACGACACCGTAGCAGTAGTACGAATCTGAATTAGTCGGAGCGACGGAGACCAAAGCGCTGGTGGCCTCGACATCCGTGACATTCAGATCGAATTTCAGTTTGGTGTCGATCCTGTAATCCGGATCAGAAGACTGGAGAACGGTCACAAAAGCGTCCTCGGCACCCTTCAGACTCAGGGTGATCACAGCCGTCCTGTC
>CAVCRL010000012.1:0-31032 GCA_963604455.1 Lachnospiraceae bacterium
GCCCGCGCTTGGGGCGAGCGTTTCGATGTCGATGCCGCGCTCCGCAAATCAATGGACGAAGACATCCTCTCCATCCTTGAATATGCCGTCAGGCATAGCGGCGGCGGCTTCTATTACCCGAACGCCGTGATGCCTTTCAGAGGACTGCTGGAAAACGAAGCCTACGCCCACTCGCTGATCGCCGAGGTGCTTTCTGAATATGCTTCCTCGCATTCTGATGAGGCTGTCGGTCTGAAGGCCGCTGAGATCGCCGATGGAGTCCGCCTGTGGCTGATATTGCAGAAAGAGACCCAGAACTGGGACACTGATCCGGCCTTTGTGAACGCCCTGTGTTCAGTTGGAAAGGGTAGCACCGACTTGCTGAACACCAGTGTCGTGACCCTGACCCAGCGTGTGCTGAAGCCTCTTGCGGAGGTGAAGGCCTCCGGCAACGGCTTCTCCCTCGAAAAGCGTTATTTTATTGGAGACAAGGAGGTTGGCCAAGGCGACACCGTCCGTAGGGGAGACCGCATCCGTGCCGTCTATACCGTCCAGAACTCCGAGAATCGTAGTTTCATACGCCTGACCGCACCACGTGAAGCCTCTCTGATTCCTGTCGATCAGCTGTCCGGAATCCACAATTTGTCCTTCACCCCGCTGACCGTTGACGGCTGGTATCGTGTCTCTCCGTGTGGCTACCGTGACGTGAAACCCGACCGTACCGTATTCTATTTCGACACCTATCCCGAAGGCCACACCACCGTCACCGAAGACTTCTTCGTGATCCAGACCGGCACCTTCCAGGCCCCCGTCCCCGAAATCGAATCCCTCTACGCCCCGCATTACCGCGCCAACGCCGTTGCCGCCACGCACAACCTGGAGGTCAAGTGACTTGTATTTGCCGTGACTATTCATTATTTTTGTGAAGATATGATGAAGAATGTTTTAGTGCGAAACAGCACGGCTGAATTTCTCACTTTCATAGCGGAAGGAAAGGAGGAAGGTATTCAGGTGCTATATAAGAATGAAAGTATATGGGCGACTCAGAAAGCAATGTCGATGCTATTTGACTGCTCGTCTGATAATATTGGCTTGCACCTGAAGAATATCTTTAAATCTGGTGAACTTGAAGAAGGTTCAGTTACCGAGAAAATCTCGGCAACTGCGGCGGATGGTAAAATGTATATGACGAAATTTTACAATCTTGATGCGATTATTTCGGTAGGCTACCGTGTCAATTCTATCCGAGCCACACAGTTTCGTCAGTGGTGCACAAGTGTCTTGCGGCAGTTCACAATTCGAGGCTATGTTGTGGATAAAAAGCGGATGGAAAATGGAACCTTCATCGGAGAAGACTACTTTGAACATCTGCTTGCGGAGATTCGTGAGATTCGATTGAGTGAGAGGAGATTCTACCAGAAACTGACCGACATTTACGCCACAGCTGTTGACTATAACCGTGACGCGCCCACAACAAGATTGTTCTACAAAAAGGTACAGAATAAAATTCACTTTGCCGTTCACGGCCACACTGCCGCAGAACTGATTGTGGAAAGAGCTGATGCAGGTAAGGAACATATGGGTTTGACGACCTGGGAGAATGCTCCGGATGGAAAGATTGTGAAATCAGATGTCAGTATAGCGAAGAATTACCTGAATGGTGTGGAATTGGAGGATATGGGAAAATTGGTCAACTCCGTTTTGGATATGGCCGAGAGAATGGCGGACAGGCATATTCCTATGACTATGGAAGACTGGGCAAAACGCATAGATATAATCCTTGAAGCTGGTGGCGATGCTATATTGAACGATGCCGGAAAGATTACTGCGGAATTTGCCAAAAGTTTTGCTGAATCAGAATTTGAAAAGTACCGTATCATTCAAGATCGCTTGTTTAAATCAGATTTTGATCGCCTGAACGATAGTGATCTGCTGAATACCATAGAATAATACCCGGTCGCAGAGCTTGTCGAAGCGACCAGAAAATATCCTTACAAAACACTTTCAGTCCTAAGTGCCACAGAACACTCCAAGTTGCGTTTGAGGCTGAAAAAGTAAACCTCCAAGTCGATGGCAATTCATCCCAATACGCCACCTGATGCCTTGAAAAGGCCTATCGCCTGAAAGCTTTTTGTAAGAAATACCGAGGAGATAGTTTTTTCTATCCTTTATGCAATTAAGTGATGTTTCTCCGGTGAAAGCCAAATTCCCCGGACCAGTGATATAGTGCGGCTTGTCCGGGGAAATGGCCGTTTTGGCGGACGAACGTGTGGTTTTGACTCTGCCGAACGAGTGTTTTTGTTTAACCTTTTGGATTTGCAAGGCTATTTAAGTATTTTTGTGGCTAAGTACATTAACATTGAAAACGATATGGCGACATTGCATATCAAAGGATTCGGTCCCATTGAGGATTCCACTACTATAGAACTCACTCCGTTTATGCTGTTGATGGGGCGACAGAGTTCCGGTAAGAGCACCTTTATGAAAGTGCTCAGTTATTGCCGTTGGGTGGAAAAAAGAATTATGGTATCAACCGATGATCTGATCAGCCAATATACCCACTATAACCGGTTTGCCAAGGAGTTGAAGCAGTTCAACAGACTGAATGATGAATATTTCCGTGATGACACTTTGATAAAGTATGATGGGGACACTATCCGGATTGAATATGTCGGCAAAAGCGGGAACCCAAAAATATTACGGAAGAACAACTTTGCCAAAGGGCGTTTCAACAGCAAACTGTGCTATATTCCTGCTGAACGGAATTTGATTTCCGCCATACAAAATGTTGATCGAGCCTATAAGGCCACAGATCGGGATGTCCTTTTCAATTTCATTTATGAGTGGGATGAGGCCAAATCTCCTTACACCGCAGAACATCCATATCCTTTGTCAGTGACCGGTGGCTTTAGCTATGTCAACAGGTCAGGAGTGGATATGATTGTGAGGAAAGATGGTGTAGAGTCACCGGCTTTCTATGCTTCAAGCGGAGTGCAGTCAGTTATGCCGTTGGAAGTGATGGCTAACTATATGATGAATCAGGTTGGCAAAAACGCTCCCTTGTCTATGGTGGAGCGCAATTCGATCAACGAGACAGACAATGGGTTGGCTTCAAGAAGGTTGGAGTATCAGTCCGCTCAAGTATTCATTGAGGAACCTGAGCAAAATCTCTACCCTGAATCACAGCGCTTGATTGTGTTGAGTATTATCCGTTCTCTGAAAATGGCCCTGGATAAAGGTTCGGAGAGCAGTTTCGTGATGATGACATCCCATAGTCCTTACGTTCTCTCAGTCGTAAATGTTCTGTTACTGGCGGCAGTAGTGTCGGAGAAAGTAGGACAGGCAGAGATTGAGGATGAATATATTCTCCCGTCATCTTCCGTTTCCGGCTATTTCATAGGAGATGATGGAGTGTTCCGCAATATATTGGACAACGAGATCCCGATGCTAACTGGAAATGATTTGGACGGTGTCTCTGATTGGGTTGATGACAAAATCAGTAAATTGAACAATATTCTATATGGAGAAGTATGAAACGAGGCGAGAGAGAATATTCTTCCACTTTTAACCGTTTGACTGTTGACGGATTTGAGCCGGAACAGAATCTTCAATTCCGTTCTAAGGTTGCTGTTTGCGAAAAGGGAAAACGCTATGCCTTGGCAACTGCCGAAGGACAAGACTCCGTAGTCTATGCCGTTGACGGTTATATTGTCAAAGACGGTCTAAGGTGTGATAAGCTTGTGCTTGTAAGGCGTACGCAGGAAGGTCGGATTCCTGAGAATTGGTCGGAGATATTCGTTGAATTAAAAGGAACTGACATCGAGCACGCCATCGCCCAATTACGCGCGACTTTGAGCAAGCCTTTGTTCCGGCATCCGGCAAACGATGACATCCGTGCCCGAATTGTAGCCCAATCATTTCCAGCTCACAAATCCGACCCCAAAATGGAAAAAGCAAAGAAAGAGTTCCGTCAGAATTTTGATTGTGACCTCCGTGGAATGAAGACCGGGCAGGAGGAGAAGCTATAGGTTGGTTGAACCTTTGCTGGATTATTCGCAACTGTTGTATCATACCCATATCTTTTATCTTGAGGCAAAAATTAAGATAAAATGCCTCATTTTCAGAATTTATTACTAAGAAGCTGTTTTGAAATTATTGGTAATAATTGGGAACTATATAGGAGTTGACTAACATTCCTTTTATGACGCTGATATTTAAACAATTGCGACCTGTTGACATTCCTGTGCAATAATCTATATATAAAGGACCTAATCTCCATCGTAGTCATATAATAAGACAAGATGTAGCGGAAGATTCTGGGCTTATGCATAGGGTGAAAAAAGTGGCTTTCCGCACCCAGTTCCAATCAGGGACGTCTCTTTGGGTGTATAAACACTATATTTTCACCCGGAATAATAGCCAATTGGATCTGAACCAACTATGCCATACGTCTAGGTTGGTGAACGAGAATCCTGAAAGTTGTCTCTCGCCGATTTTGTCGTGAATTCACGAAACGCTTTCAGTCTAAAGTCGGTCAGAAGCATACGGAAGAGCGGATGTCGTCCATTGTTCGGCCACAGTTTCCTTCCACTGGCAAGAAACTGATGTCTTGTCCTTGTTGGTACACCAGTAGCGCTTTTCCTGTACCAACTTCACCTTTTAGTCACATTGGTACACCAGAAGTACGCTTTCTGTACCAATGGTGTACCCCCCCCCGTATATTCGGTGCATAGATAGGTCTTCTCACGTACATTCTCTACCCTATGGAACAATAGGATACCGCTCTTCCTGATATGAAAAGCTATGCACACCTGAAACTTCATCGTCCTGATAGCTAACGAGTTGATGTTCTGGGTGTGAATATATTCGAGCACCTAAGCGTTATGACATATTATGGTATGTAGAGCCTTATATCCGCACAATATTATATCTGAATGGTCTTAAAGACGCTATATATAACAAACACAGTTACCTTAGTGAATTTGTTTGTGTGCGTGTCTGCAATCGCTTGGACGTTGGTACGATACGGAGGAAGGTAATATTTTCCAATTATTAAACATAATCATCGAGAAAGCGAGTTGCACGATGGCTTGACAGTCTCGGCGAGATACTCGTAGTCAAGGGGAACCTCCAGAAGTCTCCAACCAGGCGAAGGAGCGCTCAACGATCCACCTCCTGGGCAGTACCGGAAACCAGGATGGAAAGTCATCAGGCCTGAGTAGGACCTCAAGATCCCATCCGAATCGGTCATCACCCAGTCCCGGAGCCAATTGCGGTCCCTTATAGAAAAAACAGGAATTGGACTGAATACTATGTAGAAGTGTTTCAGCTTAGTAATGCCGGGATTGGCATATGTGAAGTGTCCCTGTTGACTGATTACGCCTCCTTGACCTCTGTTTTGGAAAGATTTGTGAACATCATAATCTGTTCAATATCCAGCCCTGATTCCTTCATCTTGTGGGCCATCTCAATCATAGCCTGTTTGACAGGATCCAGAGTCGGAGCGGAATCACTCTTTTGTGGAGCATCGATCGATTTCGGATCCAGTTCAATTTTCTGTGAGACACATTCCTTCTCAGACTCATTCTTTGCTGCTGGTTTCTTATCGGTTGTCTTTTCATACCTGGACTGCGGTACACTTTCGTATTCTCTCTCTATTTTCGGATATGCAGCCGGCAAGTAGTCCTTTGTCATTGTCACATTATACTCCGTTTGTTTTTCTTCGAAATCCTTTTGTTTAAAATAGGAATAATGCAGCAGAGCGCGATGTTTGAAATAATTCTTGAGTCGCGTAAGTTTGTCCAAACGCTTTCTGTCGATAAGATCATCGTAATGGGCAGCGGCGAAAGAATGGTCGCCAAGCTGTTCCCAAACGAAAGCAAGGAGTTTCATCTCGTACTCTTTTACGTGACTCTTGTCACTGAGAAGTTCCTTGATTGCCAGATCAATAGAACCAGACACGGTATCACGGAGCTGGTTTACTATACAGTAAGGGAGGAAATCATTTCTGCGCAGATGCTTGTCATAAATTGCCTGCGCAGTGAGGAGTACAGAATTGTATGAATACTCATCTCCATTTCTATTCGTGGCAATAATAAAGGCAATTGTATCCTCCTTGCTCAACATCTTCACAAAATGCGCAAGGTCGTAATCCTTACTCTTGAACTTGTCCTGAATCTGAGAGAACGTGGACTTGCCGAGTTGTGAGTCTTCAAGAAGTTTGTTGAAAATAAACCTGCGCTCTATCCAAGCCGAAGGCAGGTCATAATACTTCATAAGATTTCTGTCATTAAGAAATGTTCCGTATTCTTTGCAGATGTTGGCGTAATCCGGAATTGAACTCTGGTAAGGAACGCTGATTTCAAATGCCATAAAAAGCGGTTCCACAAAATCCTTGACTTGAGCGGCCGTAATCTTTTTTGTCACCCCGGAAAGATATTCGTGAGCAAACTTATGAAGATTGCCTTTTATGCGGTCAACATCCTCGCCCCCCATCGGACAGTAGTTCGTAAAATAGGCATTCCTTTTCGTGCTGACACGGAAATCTTCCTTGAAGAAGATGTCCTGTCTGAAAATATGAGTGAGTATATCAAGATGCTTCTTAGCCCTTCCGGAATTGTAAGATTCATTGAAAAGCATTTCAAGGAAGCAAGTAGCCAAAGGCTTGTTTATTGCTTCTGAAGACTTGATAATCTTTCCGAGAGATTCAAGCACAACATCTCCGTTGATGGCATTTTTGAACACTCTGACCCCTGACTTGTCCTTGAGCCCGGAAACGAAATAGGTCCAATACGGAACTCCGGAAGGGTCCTCTCCATTCAATGAGAATATTGAATCGAATATATCTTCCGGAAGCTTTGACTGGAAGGCATTCTGTTCATCCGTCTCGATTTTGCCCTGTAGAAATTCGAATTTTTCAGTCGTGAAATCTTTAAGAATAATTATCCTAAGAAAATTTACTCTGTCTTTTGAATACAACGTATTCCACTTTACGGCAGGATCCCTTGGATAAGGATACTCAAGGGCTTTAGTCATATCTCTGGCGAGAAGACAATTAAAAACTCGGTTCTGAGCATCATCGGTCAGAGACTGTGCCATATCAATGCTGCCGTACTTGGCCAGAATGTCAGAGAGTTCTCCCAACTTCTCCATCCAAATTATTTTTTCGGATGGTGTTTTGCTCACAGCTTTTCTGGCTATATAATATTCCCTTTTGGTAACTTTCTCAGGCAGAGAATCCCAACACTTGATTGCCGCCTTATAATCTGTGTCCTTGAATTCCGCATCATCTGTATCAATGTCGCGGTTTTCAAACTCAGCGCGCTTGAAATGAAGGTCGGCTCGGAGGCCGGCCATACCGTTCTCATACCATTCGACATAGTCGGAGAAACGGTCAAGGTCGCGTACGAGAGTTGCTGTCACATCCTTAGGCTTGAGGTTGCCGGCTATTTCACATATTTGACGGACAATATGGTTCCAAAGGTCCCTGTCCTTAGGGTTCGACAAACTGTCTTGGAACTCATCTTCGTTATCCTTCCAACTTTTGAGAAAGTCGGATAATGGAGTGACAGATTTTCTGCCCATAAACGATGCCACAGCTTTCTTGAAAGCACGATCCTCATATTGCTTGGAATCTGCCTGTAAAATCAGAAGTACCTGATCCCAGTTTCCTCCTACCCAATAAGAGTCAAGAGCCAGATCATATTTATTGAGATATAGGAATTTAGCGCCAGCGTCATTGAATTCTTTCTTAAACTTCAGAATGTACGCCTTGCAAAGTTCGGCCTTGTCTTCATATTTAGCCTCTTTATATGCACTGCGAGCTCGGTTCATAGTCTCCGGATCTTCTTCCTCAAGGGCGTTCTTGAACAAAGACTCTGCATATTCCTTCGGCTTATAGTTCTCCGCCAAGCGATGTTCGAAATCAAATATATCCCCCATACTCATACACCCGAGGTCGCTGACCGCAGTTGGCGTGTATTTTTTTAGAAAATTATGCCATAAATCCTTATCAACAAAATATTTCCAAAGCTTCTCATATCCCTCGTCTGTATCTACGACAAAGAGAACCTGTTTAGCTCGTGAAATCGCGATGTACAGTTTGGTAAAAAAATGCGACAGCTGATACTTGGCAGAATCATCGTTAATCTGGTCGCCGTTCATCAATTTCTCAAAAAGGGCAATTGCAGGATCAGATCCGAACTTGTAAAGAATTGTCGCCTTGAATTCCAGACCCTTAGCTGTAATGGCCGTGTACAGTTTACTGGAGTCTAAGCCCTTTAGGTCTAGATCGCTCTGAACGTGGTCCATATTATACTCACCGTCATCAGCCGTAATGATTATGGCTTTCTGCATTCCCTTCAGAATCTTTTCCCTATTCCTGTCGATTGAATAGAACGCTACATAATTCAGACCTTCGCCGTCAACCTTCCCCGTTGACTGTTCGCAATCCCAGGCTTCCTGAAGGGAAAAACGTTGCTTCCCGTCTGACAAAAGGTGGTGTCTGATGAATTGTATAGTATTCGCAAACTTAACTATGCCTTCACGGGAACGATAATTCGTACGAAGCTCATTCGGCTTGAATCCGGTAAATGACGCAAGGCAGTCCTTGAATGAGTCGTTGAAAATTTCCTGCGTGCTGCCCCAACGGAAGCCAGTGGGGTTAATTGTTTGGTTAGGGTCGCCGGCAAATGCAATAGGAATTTTAGCGTCCTCCTCCCTTGTGGACAGATTGTACTTGGAGTGTACGGATAGTTTCAGTATAAGGTCGGTTTCTATTTTCGTGAAGTCTTGTGCCTCATCGCAGAATATGACTGCGTACTTATGAAAGTGTGTCCCGTCATCGTATTTTGACAAAGCGTAGCGTACGAGGTCAAGATCATCCCATCCGGTTTTCTCGTCAAAATATTTCTTGTACCAGTTTGCCCAGATTTTATATATTTGCTTGTAGTCATCTTTTGTTACGGTTCTATCCTTCGCGTGCAGGACTGAACTTTCATAGTCTTTTGGTGTAAATATACTGACACTGTTCTTTCCCTTGATGAAGGTGCGGATTACGGACCAGACTATATCGGAAGAGTAGTTGCGGCTTTCTGGCAACTTGCAAGTCTGATAAAGTTGCTTGAATCTCTGATAGTCGATATATTTTTCAGAAGAATAATCATCAAGCTCATTCATTGAAAGGAATTCACCTTTTATGAACTCTTGGAAAGGTTGGAAACATCTGTCAAATTTTCTGCTCTTTTCCCTGTCATCTAATATGTGTTCAAGGTTGTAGTCTGGATGGTAATAGAGGATAGACTTAACTATACTTTGGGCATTTGATACAAGTCTCTTTGAATAGCTCAAGAATAGCAGTGGATGCTTCGGGTGGTTCTTTAGCTCATAGTCGTATATATGTGCAAACAGGTAATACAGAATAGTTGACTTACCACTGCCTGCAAGTCCGCTGACGAAGAACGGGTAGTCTATATGCTGTAGGATTTCAAGTTCCTCGTTAGACAAGGCCAGATTTGCCTGGCTGTCATCTTCAATTGCTCTCCAATCCTTGGCATTACCACAAAGAAGAAAGGCGGGATAGCACTTCGCGGATTTGCGTCTCAGAGCTGTCAGATCGGAGTTGTACTTGTGTTCAATAAGTTCTTCAACATTTACGGAATCTGAAATCTGCAGCAGATAGACGCCTTTCATCTTGTCGGAGGGAATATCAAATCGAAGGACCATCTGATATTCTTCCACTTCGGTTATGTAGAATCCGTTTTTATCGTATTTATTGGGATCAACTTCGTTCTTAACAATGATTGAAACGAGAGCCTCAAAGACACTCTTCTTAAAAAATTCGTCGACATCGGTATAACCGTTCACCCATTCAGGAAGTTCATATATTATCACATCCATATCCTTAGACACCTCGAAATGTCTTGGCCTTTTTTCGTATTGACGGAATTCATCTGGAAGGATATCTTTTATGACCTTCTCTCTCAAACTGTTGAATTTTTCCTCTATCTCTCGCATCTCCGAATCTGAATAGTGATATCTTGACATCCACCAGTTCTTGTCCTTTATGTTGTTGAATTTGCGCATATAGGTATCGTGATCGTCATATAGTTCCCTAAGAACGTAAATCGTTGTGTCTTCCTTTTTCTCTTCGAAGAATATAAAACGAGGACCGCTTGGAATGTTTATTCTCTGAACCTTAATCTTCGGATGATTGGTGTTCGACTCATTTGTCAGTGGCTGATTGCTGGATAAATCTGATTCGATCTTGTCGGTGATGACCTTAGAAAGATTCATTTTGGAAATCTTTAGGTTCGTCTCTGATGTGATAAAATAACTGTATTTCATATGTGGTTTTCTTGCTTGTACGCACAAATTTAATGTTTTTTTTCTACAATCAGTCAGGTTTCAATGTAAGTGCTATTTCCTCCAAAAACTCAGATAGGTATTACGTGTCCAAAAGGTATGAGAGAATTCAATGGTATAGAACATATGGATTTCAACGGAATATATTACACAGTAACGTTCCTTGACGCAATCTCGCAGAATCCAATGGTATTTCGCCATTTAGGGGTTTTAGAGGCTGGTTGACTTGGAAATACTTTGTCCGCGGCCAAAAAGCGACAGCCAGTTTTTAAGGCGAAATTCCATCCTTGACACTCGGAAGGTTTCAAATGTGCATCCGTTTCACAGGAAATAAGGCGGATTTTAGTCTACTTTCCGGTGAAAGCCTCAAGCTCGAAACTGGAAAGCATCTGTCTCAAAGTATTTTACAATGGTAACTATATAGCAGTTGACTAACGTGGTATGCAAGCAATCGCCAAGCAGTTACATACGTGCTGGCGTCACCCGCATTTTGTGAATATGGCGGCACGCAAACCAACCCTGAGTACGACGGGATGCCTGTGGATATGCCGCCTATGGTTTCTGTACCCATAGGTGGCATACGACCGTGCCTAACAATGGTGTAGAGGAATGATCGTATGCCGCTGTTTTGCAAAATGGCAATATGTATGCCCTTGGCAAAGGTGACTATGTTCGGAAGGAAGCCGTATGTTGCGTGTCGTTGACAGATAACCACGCCGGCCGTCAGCCTTGATTTGAATGTTGGCGTGGGACTGCAATAGTCAGCCGTACCTTACATTATGACGGAGACGCCGTTCACAGGATTTCACGACTGACGGGAAAGTAGGGCAGATGCGATTAAGTTCCAATGGTGGAGAAACTTGGGCTTATCACACCTGTTCCCGTCTAACCAGCAGTGTAGTCAACTCGTATAATTTACCTTTACAATTGACACGGAAACTTTCGATAAAATAATACTCAAATCAACTATATTGTCGCAAAATAAACGTATTTTTGCGACAATGTATTATGATAATAATGACGCAAAATATTGAAAATATAATTATTAACTCTATAAGAAAATGCGAGAGGGGGTGCAGTGTGTTTCCCTTCCGATTTTCCAAGATAGGGGAGAAGGCGGCTGCTCTTAAGGCTTTGAGCAGATGACAGACAGTGATACTGTCATTAGGGTAATAAGATGCATCTATTGTTATCCCAAAATTGACAAGGAATTTCGGCTTGGGGTTCTGTATCCGACTTATGAGGAGATAGCTCAGGCAATAGCGAAAAGAGACAAGGCAAGAATAGTTCGGTCGGTAATAATTATTCGGAGACTGAGCGAGGAGTAACCGCATAGTCCTACTTCCGCCGGCAAATATCCTGGATGCTTGGAAAACAGATTATGAGGCAATGCGCAGGACAATGATATATGGGCAATCGGTTTCTTTTGATGAACTATTGGCAAGAATGGACGAACTTCAGATTAGGTTCAGGGCCCGATACTGAGAGTTGGGTATCGACACATATATTGATTGGGCGTGAAAGGTAAGTGGTTTAAAAACAGTGATTAACGCCTTTGCCTTTAGTCGGGCTGTACTAAAGGAAATAGTTTATTTTATTGATTTATAAACGATTGGATGCCACGGCGTCTTGAAAGATGATAATCTTTGTTGTCCACAGGAGTCGCTTTGACAGGCTTAACGACTGGTATTCTTAGCGGTATCATCGTTGGGAGGAAGGTATGGTGAAGCCTTTATTGCCAGCCAGTAAACCTCTACGGACTTCTGGCCGTTTGTGTGAATGACGAGAGTTTTGAAACAAGACGGCAGGTAAACTGGTATATTCATTAATGGCGGAGGAATGGAGCATATTCGCGGATTGGAATCCGTGGCACGGGTGCACTAAGGTGAGTCCGGGGTGCAGGTTCTGCTATGTCTATCGGCAGGACGAGATGTACGGGAGTGAGATCGCGAGCAATCTTGCGCGCAAGACGGCGGCGTTCAATCTGCCGGTCAAAAGAAAGCGGGACAAGACTTTCAAGATTCCTTCAGGCAAGATTGTGTTCACGTGCTTCACATCGGATTTTCTGCTGGAGGACGCGGATCCGTGGAGGCCGGAGTGTTGGGAGATGATGAGGGTGAGGAACGACTGTATGTTCTATTTCTTCACTAAACGGATCGACCGGCTGGAACGGTGTCTGCCTTCGGACTGGGGTGACGGCTACGACAACGTCATCATCGGGTGCACTGTGGAGAACCAGGCGATGGCCGACCATCGGCTTCCCATATTCAAGAATCTTCCGATTAGGCATAAGTCAATCATTGTGGCTCCGATGCTTGAGCGGATGGATATTTCGCGATGGCTGGATGAGACGATTGAGGAAGTAAGCGTAAGCGGGGAGTCCGGAGTGGGGGCGAGGCCGTGCGATTTCGATTGGATTCTGGATCTGCGTTCGCAGTGTGTCGCCAAAGAGGTGCCGTTTCGCTTCCACCAGACAGGTGCGTATTTCATCAAAGACGGCAGGATGTACCGCATCCACCGTCGCCACCAGCTGAGCCAGGCCCACAAGGCCAACATCGACTACGGCATCAAGGACTATTATGTTCCGGAAAAGCCTTGGAATCTTTGGGCGGAATCGGATTATAGGTGATTGCGGTTAGGATTCTTTTCGCTAATTTTGGAACCCAAAATATGAGGAACGATGAAAGACAAGATCAAGGTGATAATCTTCGATGCGGACGACACGCTGTGGGACAACCAGACGTACTTTGACAGGGCGGAGGACGTGTTCACGGAGGAGTTGAAGGAATATGGGACGGCGGAGGAACTGTCGGATGCGTTGTATAAGACGGAATCCGCGAATATGCCGGTGCTGGGGTACGGGGCGAAGGCGGTCTGCATCTCGATGATGGAGACCGCATTGAAAGTGTCTGACTGCAAGGTGCCGGGCGAGAATCTTTCACGAATATTATCGAGTGCGAAATCGCTGCTCAGTCTTCCTGCTACACCGCTTCCGGGAGTGGCGCGGACGCTTGAGGCACTGGACAAGACCGGTCGTTACCGCCTGATACTGATGACGAAAGGCGATATGCTGGACCAGCAGAACAAAATCAAACGCTCGGGGCTTGACAAATATTTCTACCGGGTTATCGTCGTCACCAAAAAGGGGATCAAGGAATATCTTGACATATGCAATGTGGAACAGGTCGCTCCGTCACAGATCGCTGTGGTCGGAAACTCCTTCAAGTCCGACATCCAGCCGATAATAGAGATCGGGGGCTACGGCATACATATTCCTTTCCACACTATGTGGAGGCACGAGGTGACGGAGGAGTTTGACCATCCGAACATATTCAGGCTTGATTCAATCGAGGAAGTCCTTTCCTTGCTCTGACACTATCATATTCATAGAGTGCCTGTTGGATGGATCCGGCAGACAATGCTTTTGTATCGAGGCTGAAGAAACGTTTTATTTTTCTTTTATCTGTAAGAATATTTGTGTAAATTTGTTTCGTATATAAAACGTTAAATAGACACTGCGCCAATGCAAATGACTCTTGTACAAACCATTATACCGCATATCAACTAATAATCCAATATCGTATGAAGTTGTTTTCCAGATTTTTTCTGACTTTGTTGACGATGTTGTTTCTGGGCGTTTCGCTTAGCGCCACGGGACAGACAGTCGATAAAGGCATCTCTGTGACTGTCAAGGTCACAGACAAGGCCGGTGCTATGCCTGGCGCCGGTATTTTGGTGAAAGGTACGACAAACGGACAGATTACCGGAGCGGACGGAACGGCCACGCTTACGAACGTCGCTCCAGACGCTGTGCTTGTCGTCACCTTTGTCGGTTACCAGACCGTCGAGGTTCCTGTCAAGGGGCGGGCCAATGTGAGTGTCACGTTGGAAGACTCGCTGACTCTTGACGAGATCGTGGTCGTCGGCTATGGTACACAGAAGAAAGCGAATCTGACCGGAGCCGTTGATCAGGTTGGCTCCGAGACGTTCGAGGGAAGGTCCAACGCCAATCTCACGCAGATGCTGCAAGGACAGATCCCTAACCTTAACCTCAAGTTCAAGGACGGACGTCCGAACAGTTCGCCGTCCTATAATATTCGAGGAACGACATCCATCGGGCAGGGCGGAAGCGCGCTTATCCTGATTGATGGTGTGGAAGGGGATCCGAGCCTGCTTAACCCTAACGACATCGAGTCAGTCTCCGTGCTTAAGGATGCGGCTTCTTCCGCGATCTACGGATCGAGGGCACCTTACGGAGTCGTGCTTATCACGACCAAGACCGCAAAGCAGGGCAAGCCTACGGTTTCCTACCAGGCCAACCTGACCTTCGAGCAGCCTACCACCATTCCAGACTATGTCTCAAATGGTTACACTTGGGCCGATCACTTCTATAAGGCCTACTACAACTACAACCTCTCCAATCCTTCCGGCATCAACAAGACAATGGAGTTCTCCACAGCCTGGCTTGCCGAGTACCAGAGGAGGAACGAGACCGGAAACTATGAGGTGCTTGTCAGCGACGGTAGCATCGGCACGGCCGGAAGATGGCTTTACTTCATCGAAGGCGAGGATTACATCGGAAAACTGTACAGGAACCATATGACCAGCCAGACGCACAACATCTCCGTGTCGGGTTCCGACGACAAGTTCGACTACTATGTGTCAGGACGTTATTACGGCAACAATGGTATTTTCGACACCGATGTGAATCCGGAATCGTACAAGATTCTCAACGGACGTATGAAGATGGGCTATAAGGTCACTCCTTGGCTCAGGATCTCAAACAACACCGACATCTCCTGGACAAAATACGTGATGCCGCAGACCTACTCCGAAGGCAATGGAAACATCTGGAGGAATATCGCGGACGAGGGACACCCTTGCTCTCCTATCTGGAACCCGGACGGAACGCTCAGCCATTCAGCCGTTTACTCTGTCGGTGATTATCTTTACGGACACAGCAACAGAGGCTACATCAACAGGCAGGTGAAGACGACTTTCGCAGCTCAGGCCAAATTCCTTGACGACAGGCTCAGGCTCAACGCCGATTTCACTTACCGCAACAAGGACTTCAACACCACCGTTAAGAAGGTGAAGAGCGAGTTCTCAAGATACGAAGGAGTGACAGAGACAATCTCCGGCACGCAGTCCTACCTCAGCGAGACCATCCGCAACTATGAATATCTTGCCACCAATGAATATGCCGAATTCGAGGACACATTCGCCGGCAGGCACTATTTCAAGGCGTTGTTGGGTTACAACTACGAGCAGGAAACCTACAAGAACACATATTCCTACAATGATGATCTCCTCACTCCGGATGTCACCAACATCAACCTTGCTATGGGTATAGACAACAGGAGCATCACAGGTGATTACTACAGGTGGCGCACCGTCGGTGCCTTCGCGAGGATCAACTACGCTTACGCTGACCGCTATCTCATTGAGGTCAACGGACGTTACGATGGCAGCTCGAAGTTCCCGCAGAGGCAGCGTTGGGCATTCTTCCCGTCTGTCTCAGTCGGTTGGAGACTTACCGAGGAGCCTTGGTTCAAGGTCAGCAAGGACGCTCTCTCAAACATCAAGTTCAGAGCGTCGTTCGGTGCCCTGGGCAACAGCAACGTCGGCAACTACGCCTACGACGAGACTTTCAGCTTTGACAACGGAAGGATCATCAACGGTGCGAAGGTACGCTACACCAGCGCTCCGGCTCCGATTCCGGAATCCCTAACCTGGGAGACGGCGCAGACTCTGGACTTCGGTCTCGATATGAGCTTCCTCAAGGGAAGACTTTCGTTCACAGGTGATTACTACATCAGAAAGACGTTGGATATGTACACTGTCGGTCCGACCCTTCCTGACGTGTTCGGTGCCAGCTCACCGAAAGGCAACTACGCCGAGATGACCACAAAGGGTTACGAGATCACAGTCCGCTGGAACGATTCGTTCAACCTTGCCGGCAAGCCGTTCAACTATGGCCTCAAGGCTTCCTTGGTTGACTACAAGTCTGTTATCGACAAGTTTAACAATGGTAAAAAAGAACTCTCAACCGCATCTTACAACACAAACTACTACTCAGGAATGGTTGTGGGCGAGATCTGGGGCTTCGTATCAAACGGACTGTGGCAGAACCAGGCTGAAATCGACGCCGCTGAGGCTGGCGCCCTTGCCGCCGGTCAGAAGTACTACAACCCACTGATGCAGACCTCCAAGACCTACAAGCTTTATCCTGGAGACATCAAGTTCGAGGATCTTAACGGCAACGGCTACATCGACAGAGGCAAGAACACTGTCGATGACCCGGGAGACCGCAAGATCATCGGTAACTCCGAGCCGAGGTACATCTACAGTTTCGGAATCGACCTTGAGTGGAACAACATATTCCTCAGCGCCTTCTTCCAGGGTGTCGGCAAGCAGGATTGGTACCCGAGCAACGAGGCCTCGGCGATCTGGGGACAGTACAACCGTCCGTATGCCCAGATGCCTAAATGGCACCTGAACAACTACTGGACAGAGGACAATCCGGACGCTTACCTCCCAAGGTACGCCGGCTATTACGCTCCGTTCTACAAAGGCACGAACAACGCCAACACAAGGTACTTGATGGATGTCTCCTACATCCGTCTGAAGAACCTCCAGGTAGGTTACACCCTTCCGGCGAAATGGACCGACGCGATCAGGATGAAGAAAGTCAGCGTCTTCTTCTCCGGCGAGAACCTTTGGACCTGGTCACCGATGTACAAGTACACTCGCGACATCGATGTCACGGCGAACATCTACGGAACCGACTCCGTGCTGTCTTCTACGGGTGACGGATTCAACTATCCGACCCTCCGTTCCTACAGCTTCGGTCTGAACATAACCTTTTAATCATTAAGGAATATGAAAAATCTCAGCATATATTTAACAACTCTCGCGCTTCTTGCCGGTGTGGCTTCCTGCGACCTTACGGAATCCCCGCAGGCTAAGGCCGGACGGGATATGATCTTCGGTTCGGAGACAGGACTCAAGAACTACACCTACGGGTTCTACAACAACTTGCCGAACTACGACAACGCGTTCAAACTGAACACGACAATGGACAACGCGGCCAAGAACGCGACCGGCACCTACGAGGTCGGGGCATACACGACAAACACTTCGACTTCGTGGAGCTGGAGCGCTATCCGCAACGTCAACTATTTCATCAAATACAACACGGACACACGTCTCTCCGAAAGTGTCAGGAACAACTACACCGGAATCGCACGGTTGTTCAGGGCCTATCTTTACTACAACAAACTGGTTCAGTACGGTCCTGTTCCGTGGATCGCCGTGCCGCTTGAGCCTGACAGCAAGGAACTGTACAAGCCTCAGGACAGCAGGGATGTGATAATCAGCAACATTATCGATGATCTTGACTTCGCGGCCAATAACATCACAGAGGACAAGGTGACACCGAATTCCAACACCGTCAACCGCTGGACAGCGTTGTTCCTGAAATCCAGATTCTGCCTCTTCGAGGCCTCGTTCCGGAAATATCACGCCACCGGCAGCGAGTTCGGAAAGGAATATCTCGCCGGATGCGAGATAACCGCTGACGAACTGTTCAGACAGGCTTCCGAGGCTGCCCGTGAGGTAATCGAGAAGGGACCTTACAAGCTTCACACGACCGCTGACGCTTACACGAAGGATGGCCGTGGCGCTTACAGGGATCTCTTCATCAGCGATAATCCGATGACAGACGAGGTGATGCTCGCTTTGTCGCTCGACCCTGTTATGCAGCTTGGCGAGATGAATTGGTACTACAACTCATCGACTTACGGTCCTCATCTTTGTATGACCCGCACATTCGCCAAGACTTATCTCAATCTTGACGGTACGGTCTATAACGAGAAAAAATCCAACGGAGCCTACAAGACTTTCGCGGAGGAGACCACCGGACGTGACTATCGTCTTAACCAGACAATCCGCGGTGCGGACTACACCTGCAAGAACTCAAACGGTGAATATGTCCCTACAGCCGCGAATATGACAGGACATTCCCT
The DNA here is from genome assembly GCA_963604455.1 of Lachnospiraceae bacterium. GTDB lineage: Bacteria > Bacteroidota > Bacteroidia > Bacteroidales > UBA932 > Cryptobacteroides. Next base: position 18,369 of record CAVCRL010000012.1, read on the forward strand.
CACCGGTTATCAATTCACGAAATACGTGATGGACGATGTGTCCTTTGACAACGGCAGGAACAACTACAATGACGTTCCTCTCGCCCGCTACGCCGAGGTCCTCCTGAATTATGCCGAGGCGAAGGCCGAGCTTGGGGAACTGACGGATGACGACTGGAAGATTACGATCGGCGCGCTGAGGCGCAGGGCCGGAATCACCGGTGGGGATCTGGACAAGAAGCCGACGGCGGTTGACCCTTATATTCATTCAATATATCCTTCAGTCAATGATCCTGTCATTCTGGAGATTCGCCGCGAACGTGAGATTGAGTTGATCCTTGAAGGAATGCGTCTTAACGACCTCAAGCGCTGGGCTTGCGGAAGTCTTTGGCAGACAGCTCCTTGGGACGGCATCTATATTCCTGCGCTTGACACTCCGCTTGACTTGAACGGAGACGGCACTTACGATGTCTTTGTCACCGAGAACAATGGCTACAGCGGTCCTTACAAGAACATAGCGATGATCACTGGCAGCAATCTCAAGGTTGTCAAGCTGGAGGATGACCCGGCGGGCGGCTACAAGCTGAATTACGAGATGAACAGGGTTTGGAACGATAATATGTACGAATATCCTATTCCAGAGGTAGTTATTCAGAAGAGCAAAGGAACATTGTCTCAGAACCCTGGATGGAAATAACAGGAGGAAATGAATATGAGAATTCATACGAAAATATTTACGATGGCGGCATTGGCCCTATTCGGCCTTTCCGCCTGCCAGAACAATGATGTCGCTGTCTATGCCGACTTCACCACAGACAAGGATGTGTACGAACTCTACGAGGACATATTCCTGAAGAACACTTCCTATGCCGAGAATGCCAGAGTCATCGCCAGCAAGTGGGAATGGGATGGCAAGAAGATGTGGGGTCTTCAGCCGGAGACTCCTATCTCATTCGACAAGACCGGGGAATTCGAGATCACTTTGACCGCCACTTCAGATGTTGGGAACGTCTCTTCAAAGAAGGTCAAGAAGATCACGATCCAGGACACCAACGTCAAGCCGATAGCCGACTTCACTTGGGAGCCGCAAAGCGGAATCAGGGCAGGTGACGAGGTTCAGTTCACTGACAAGTCATCCGATCCTGACGGTTCGATCGTCTCCTGGGAGTGGAAGTTCGGAAGCACGGTTCTCAATGAGCAGAGTCCTAAGTTCACTTTCGCTGAATATGGTGACGTGGAGGTCAGCCTTACGGTAGTTGACAATATGAAGGGCAGAAACACCAAGACCGTCACAATCCACGTTGACAAGAGTGTCTATAGCCTTGAATTGATGTGGGCGAAAGCCTATGAGAATGACCCTGAGGCGTTTGTGAAGTTCTCATCACCTGCAACCAACGCTGACGGAAGTGTGGTTTACGCGTTCTCCAGCGGTTGCCATCTCGCCGCGTTCTCATCAGAGGGCGAGAAACTGTGGTCATTCGACGCCACAAAGCACAACCCAAGTCCGTACTGCAACGACGGGACGAAGAAGGGCAACTCCTGCACCCCGTCCGTGGACACTGACGGAACCGTTTACATCGCTCTGGCCTACAATGAGAGGGACGCCAAGCTGACAACTTATGAATCAGGCGTTTACGCGGTCAACGGGGGTGGCTCCGAGAAATGGTACTTCGGTTATGGAAACGCCCGTTATATAGCTGTCGTTCCAGTGGTGTTTGAGGATCAGATCATCCTTACCACCAAGGCCAACCCTACGAAGGATCTGTATCCTGAGATCTGGTCGGCCTACGGCAATCAGGACAACGGACACGTCCTGGACAAGAATGGCGGTTTTGTCCAGACGCTTCTCGTAAAGCAGGGCAACTATGGTGGATCTGTCGGATTGAAGAACGGCATATTCATCACTCATTGCAACGCCAAGTTCGGCTCCAGGATGTATTTCAAAGAGGATGGCAAATGGAAATTCTACGGGCCGAACACAAACCAGTCCTCAAAAGCCCTTGGCTACTACAACAGCGGTACTCTTGAGACAGGAGACTCCGGCCAGATGGCTGTCTCGCCTGACGGCAAGGTCTACATCCTCTATGAGAATATTACCAAGAGAGTTGCCGCATCCTATAACAGTGTGCTGTACTGCTACGACACGAAGAAATATGTCAAGGACGATTCCACTCCGTACGAGCCAGAGTGGGCGACGGGAATAAACGGCAAGCTTGCAAGGTACAACGGACTTGGAGTGGTCTGCGGCGCGGACGGAACCATTTATGTGACGAGCGGCGTTACAGGTGAGACTAAGGCCAGGGTTACAGCCTTGACACCTTCGGGTGATGTCAAGTGGGAGTCACTCGCTGACGGCAACCTTTCCGGCAGCGCGGCTGTTGACAACGAAGGCTACATCTACTATAATGATTATATTACCGGAAGGCTTGTGAAGCTGTCTCCTGCGGACGGAAAGAGAGTGGCTGAGATCCAACTTGGTGACGAGATGCGCTCATCTCCGACGATCAGCAAGGACGGCACGATCTACTGCACCGGAATGAAGGATGGCTATCCGACATTGTTCGCGGTAAGAGGCTCGGCTACCGGTTACGCTGATTCCTGGTCCCAGCTTGGCGGAAACCCTTCCAAGACTTGTGTTCAGTACTAATATCCGCAAGATAAATGAAAGTATTTTACAAATTATTGGTGTTTATTATCGCCCTTGCTGTGTCCTGCAAGCCGGATCCGGTCATCAACCGGGTTCCGGGGGGCGATGATGACAAAGGAGGAACGGATCAGCCTGAGATGAAGTCACAGAACCTGAAGATATGCTCGTTCAACATCCGTTGCTTCAATGCAAGCGATCCATACCCTTGGTCGGATCGCAAGGATCCTGTGATGAAGTTCATCAAGACTGAGAAGCCTGATCTAGTGGGCCTTCAGGAGCTTCGCTCCACACAGGCGCAGGACTTCGCCTACAATCTTTCCGATGAATATGTCTATTACGATGTCAACAGGGACACCGGACAGCCTGTCAGCAGCGGGAGCGGTGAAGGTGTTGGCATTCTGTACAGAAAAGACCGCTTCAAACTTGAGAAGAAAGGCTTTTTCTGGCTGGCTGACAATCCGGACAAGCTTCCGGACAAGAACGCCGACGGGACATATTCATCCTGGAACAGCGCTTGCCGCAGGATTGTTGTCTGGGTCAAGGTCAAGGATATGGAGCACAACGGGCAGACTGTCTTTTTCTTCGCCACGCACTTTGATCACAAGAGCTCGGCCGCCAGAGAGAAGTCCAGCATTCTGACGGTTAACAAGATCAAGGAGATCACGGGGTTGTCGGATTTGTCCCAGAGCGGCAATCCGGTATTCCTGGTCGCAGATTTCAACTGTTCCTATGGCTCGTCTGAACTGGCTCCTCTCCGCGCCGCTATGAAGGAGGCCCGCTCGTCTTCCACAAAGACAGAAAGCGGAAGGACTTACAACGGATTCGGTGAGACAAGCACGTCGGTGATTGACCACATATTCTTTGCCGGTCGGCTTTCCGCTGATCGGTATCACATTGTGACTGAGGATTATGGTGTCAAGTACATTTCGGATCATTATCCGATAACCTTCGAGTGTACTTACAAATAGTTTTTAGTGGTTAGGAAAACGCCCTTATGCCAGCGACATAAGGGCGTTTTTTATGTGCGGCGGCGCCCTTTAACCGTAAATTCGGCCTCAATCTCCAAATCAGGATGAATGAATCGGATAATTGAGTAAATTTGTAGAATGTTCAAGAATATTCAGGAATATTATGGATAGACAACCTGACAGAATTTTGGTGCGTGGAGCGAGGGTGCACAATCTGAAGAATGTGGATGTGGACATTCCGCTGGGGAAGATCGTTGGGATCGCCGGGGTGTCCGGATCGGGAAAGTCCTCGCTGGCGCTTGGGGTGCTATATTCAGAAGGATCAAGACGTTACCTCGAGTCACTTTCCACCTACACGAGAAGGAGAATGACCCAAGCGGCGAAGGCTGACGTGGACGAGGTCCTTTACGTTCCGGCGGCTCTTGCCCTCCATCAAAGGCCGGGGATTCCGGGCATACGCAGTACTTTCGGTACGGGAACAGAACTTCTTAATAGCCTTAGGCTTATGTTCTCAAGACTGGCGAGCCACCGCTGTCCGAGCGGTCACTATGTCGAGCCGTCTTTGCTGGTTGCGGCTGGAAAGGAACTTGTCTGCCCTGTGTGCGGAGAACATTTCTACGCTCCGTCTGCCGAGGAACTGTCGTTCAACAGCCAAGGGGCGTGCCGTAAGTGTGACGGCACAGGAACAGTAAGAACTGTGGATGAATCCACGCTTGTTCCGGACGAGAATCTCACGATAGACGAAGGGGCTGTGGCTCCTTGGAACACGCTGATGTGGTCTCTGATGAAAGATGTCTGCCGGGCGATGGGTGTGCGCACAGATGTACCGTTCAAGGATCTGACTGACAAGGAAAAAGACATCGTCCTTCACGGTCCGGCGGAGAAAAAACATATTCTTTACAAGGCGAAGAACTCCAATGACGCCGCCGAGCTGGATTTCACTTTTTATAATGCTACCTACACGGTGGAGAACGCTCTCGCCAAGGTCAAGGATGAGAAGGGAATGAAGCGTGTCGAGAAGTTTCTGAGGCTTGACGTTTGCCCTGACTGCGGAGGCACAAGGCTTTCTGATGCGGCAAGGGCACCGAAGCTTAGAGGAATATCTTTGGCTGAGGCCTGCACGATGACCCTCACCGAGATTGTGGAATGGGTAAAAGGCGTTCCGGATTCGCTTCCGGAGGAGATGCGACCGATGGCAGAAAGCATCTGCGAATCGTTCTTGGACACGGCCAAACGATTGATGGACTTGGGAATAGGCTATCTTTCACTTGATCGCTCAGCGGCTACTCTATCGACTGGAGAACGTCAGAGGATGCAGTTGGCCAGAGCCGTCAGAAACCGAACAACAGGAGTCTTGTATGTTCTCGACGAACCTTCAATTGGTCTGCATCCATCGAATATAATCGGCCTCTGCGGCGTGATGGAAGACCTGATAGCGGACGGAAACTCCGTCATTCTGGTGGACCACGACACGCAGATTCTCACGAAGTCTGACTGGATGATCGAGATGGGACCCGGCGCCGGATCCAGCGGCGGAAATGTGATAGCTCAGGGCACGATAGGCGACATCGAGGCCAATGAATATTCAAGGATAGGTCCTTTCCTGTCGGGTAAGGATTCTCTTAAGGTAAGGCAACAGGTAAATAACTCTGACATATTCATTGATGGGAAGATAACTATGGTCACAGATGCCATCCACACGGTCAAGCCGCTGACAGTGGAGATTCCGAAAGGGAGGCTGACGGTTGTCACAGGTGTCTCTGGCTCCGGCAAGACCACAATGGTGCTTGAAAGTCTTATCCCGGCGTTACAGGCGAAGATCGCAGGTCGTGAACTGCCACGTCACGTGAAGTCAATAGACGCTGAAGGAATACGTCAAGTGAAACTCATAGACGCTTCACCGATAGGAATTAACGTTCGCTCTACAGTGGCGACTTATGCCAACGTCCACGATGAGCTAAGGAAAGTCTTCGCCAAGACTCCGGACGCGAAGAAGCACGGCTACAAGGACGGGGACTTCTCCTACAACACCGGCAAGCTTCGTTGCCCGACCTGTGACGGCACGGGTGTGATAAGCCTTGATGTGCAGTTCCTTCCTGATGTGGACATTCCGTGTCCGGATTGCCGTGGGTCAAGATATTCAAAAGCGGCTGGAAGCATCCGGAGGGAGAATGCGGCAGGGGAGTTCCATTCGCTTCCGGAGCTGATGGATATGGACATCAATTCCGCTCTTGATGCCTGTGCTGATCTTAAACTGATCAGTCAGCGGCTCAGAGTCCTGCGTGACCTCGGCCTTGGCTATCTGACATTGGGCGAGGAGACCCCGAGCCTGTCCGGAGGTGAGGCACAGCGACTTAAACTGGCCAGCGAGATGGGCAGGGGGCAGAGCGATTCCGTTTTTGTGTTCGATGAGCCGACCATAGGCCTTCATCCGTCCGATGTCCTGACGCTCCTGAAAGTGTTCCAGAGCCTTATCGATCACGGAGCGACCGTCATCGTCATCGAACACGACTTGGATGTCATCCGCAACGCTGATTACATCATTGATATGGGGCCCGGCGGAGGTTCCGAAGGTGGCCGGATAGTCGTAACTGGCAGCCCGGATCAGATCCGAGGCTCGAAAGATAGTCTCACAGGACGATTCTTATAATATTCATTGATATGAAAAATAAGATTTTGACTCCGTCGGAGTACTGGGAAACATACGCTTCAGATTGCGACAGGAAGGCGTTGGAAGAAGAGTTCGACCGTGTCCTGCACGTGGAGCCGTGGGCTGAGAAATCCAGCCTGGAAACCATCTGCAGACGGGTTGTGGAGAATGTCCGCAAGGTGAAAAAGTAGTTCGTACGATATTATCTGTAGTTTATGAGAAGATTGTTACTGCTGGTTTTTATTCTTGCGCATTCTGTTGGTCTTTGGGCGCAGAACGGCAGGAATGTCACCGAGGAATGGCTAAAAGAGAATTACACCAAACGTGAGGTGATGATTCCGATGCGGGATGGCGTCAGGCTCTATGCGGCTGTCTATGAGCCAGTTTCGAGTTCCGATGCCAAGCCGGTTATGCTTGTCCGTACTCCGTATTCGCTAAGGCCGTATGGTTTCGAGGCGGGCGATGAGCCCTCAAAAGACCGGTATGCTTGCCCATCAGGAATGTGGGGAGACTTGCTGAACTATGCCGCTGACGGCTATGTCATTGTGCTCCAGAATGTTCGTGGCACGTATTTGAGTGAAGGTGAGTTTGAGAACATTCGGCCGCATCTTAGCGGAAAAGCGGGAGGAATGACCACAAAGCCCATCATTGATGAGGCCACGGACACCTACGACACCGTTGAATGGCTTCTTGCGAACACAGAAAACAATGGTAACATCGGAGTCAAAGGCACGTCATATCCGGGATATTATGCCACGATGGCGGCACTTTCCCGTCATCCTGCCATCAAGGCAGTCTCGCCGCAAGCCCCTGTGACCGATTGGTTTATGGGGGATGACGCTCATCACAACGGAGCTTTTTGCCTTGCTGACTGCTACCGTTTCGGATCATCTATGTACAGGACCCGAAAGGCACCATCCACCAAAGGAATGAAACGCCTTGTGAACATTGACTCAGATCTTTATGAATATTTCCTCGGCAGGCCGCTTTCGGAATTGTCAGCGTTTTTCGGTGACACTCTTGCCTTCTGGAACAGTATGGCCGCTCATCCGGACTACGACAAATTCTGGAAAGACAGGAATCCGAGTTTTCATCTGAAAGACATTGAACCAGCGGTGCTTGTTACCGGTGGCTTTTACGATGCCGAGGACTGCTATGGGGCATTCAACACCTACGCTCAACTGAAAAGGCTTTCACCTGAGTGTGATCTGTATCTTGCCGCTGGTCCGTGGCGTCACGGAGGATGGGGTGACCGCAGTGTAAGCGGCATAGCCGGGGCGTGGTTCGGTGAAGCGTCCGGAGAATATTACCTGGATAAAATCGAGTACCCTTTCTTTAGATATTACCTTGAAGGAGAAGGGGATAAGCCTGCGAATGTCAATGTGCTTCCGTCCGGCGAGACTATGAGAAGCAAGATGGAAGGCGTTCCCTCCGCGTCATTCTGGGAGACATATTCATCGTGGCCGCCAGAAAACGCCCGCCCGACCAGAATCTACCTTTCAAGAACTGATTCCTTGAATATGTCAGGCCGGTCTCCGGACGTGGGATTCAGAACTTTCACGTCAGATCCATCCAATCCGGTTCCGTATATGGATGTCAAGTCCAGCGGCCGCGACCACGGCTATATGGCTGCGGATCAGCGTTTTGCTTCCGCGCGGAAAGATGTCCTTACATATTCGGGCAAGGTGCTTTCAGACACGCTCCATCTTGCCGGCCCTGTCAAGGCATATGTCGAACTGAGGCTCGATCTTCCGGATGGTACATATTCTAAGAATATGGATGCAGACATAGTGGTGAAGTTGATTGATGTCCGCCCTGACGGGTATCAGATGCTTGTAAGGGGAGATGTGATACCTGTCCGTTACCGTGACGGCTTCGGCAAGTCCAAGGCTGTGAAGGCGGGGAAAGTTTTCAGCGTGGACTTCACGATGTGCGACATCGATCATTACTTCCTTCCGGGCCATTCTTTGATGATCCAGATTCAGGGAAGTTGGTTCCCGCTCATCGCTATGAACCCTCAAACCTTTGTCAGGAACCCTTTCCAGGCTACAAAAGACGACTATCGACCTATTAATATCTCCGTTTCTTCACACTCTTACATCGAGTGTGGTAAAGTTAATATTCATAATAGATAAAACAATTGTGTTTATTAGTGTAACAAAAATGTTTACCGCTTAATATGCTGCCAGAATCCACGTTTGACCTATTAGAAAGCATCGCCGGAAAGCATCGCGCAGGCGATATGAGTTCGACACTTGACGATGAGCAGGAAGTGCTCAATAAAGTCACTGATGCCATAGAGGCTGGTGACATCGAACTATACCCGATGAAGGCCCTTCTGGCCGCCAGCAACGACTGGAACACAGGCCTGATCACCCGTATGGGGCTATACAAGAACATCCTTCTTGAAGGAGTCGGGCACGGTGCCCTCGCTCCCGAGAATGAATATGCCTGGGAATGGATCAGGGCCGCCGCGACGAACAACGACCCCGAAGAGTTCATCGATGACAAAACCCTCTATTACGACCTCCTCTCCACAGCCGCCGAGTCCGGAGTCACAATCGCCCTGGACATAATGGACCGCATCTGGGAGCCAGAGAACATCATCATCGAGGAAGACTGAGGTAAGGACTCATAAATATTCCATCGGAAAAAAGTTGCTAAAATAGTCGCGAATATTTGGAAAAAAGTTGTAATTTTGCCTTCGGAATAATGGAAAAAAGTTGTTATGCTAAGAAGGAAGGCTGATGCCGCTTTTGAGAGTTGGTTCTCTAAACCTAAGAAAAAAGCGTTGTTTGTGGAAGGGGCCAGACAAGTGGGAAAGACTACGACTATCAGGCACTTTTGTACGACACATTATGATAATGTGGTGGAAATCAATTTCATCAAGAAGCCGATGGCCAAACAAGCTTTTGATGGGAATCTCGATGCCGACACGATAATTTTGAATTTGTCCGCTATGGGATATGGCCCTTTTGTAAAAGGCCGTACCGTTATTTTCCTTGACGAAATTCAAGACTGCCCCAATGCGAGAACCGCAATCAAATTTCTTGTCGAAGACGCTTCTTATGATTATATCGAGTCGGGATCTTTGCTGGGAATCAATTATAAAGACAATAAAGGGGAACACGAAGATTCTGTTGAAGGAGACATCGCCTCGCTTCCAGTGGGATCTGAGGAGACATTATCAATGTTTCCTTTAGACTTCGAGGAGTTTTTATGGGCCTGCGGGATAGCGGAATCAGTTATTGATACGCTTCGTAAATCATTCCAGACTTCCACACCACTTCCAGAATTTATCCACACTCAGATGATGGAACGTTTTCGTCAGTACTTGGTTGTGGGTGGCCTTCCGGAAATTGTGGACACGTTTGTCAATAACAGAGATTTCTCGTTGACAACAAAAGCTCAGCACGATTTGATCGTCGGTTATAGGCGAGATATTACTAAATATGCCCAAAAAGACAAGGCATTGGTAAGGGCCATTTTTGATTCCATTCCTTTTCAACTTGCAAAACAGGACAAGCGTTTCATCCTTTCTGAGTTGGAAAAAGGAGCGTCACGCAGAAAGTATGCCGATCCGACACAGTGGCTTATTGACGCAGGTATGGCATACTATGCAATAAATGTAAACTCTTTTGATTTGCCGTTTGCAAACAATAGCAATCCAAAACTATTCAAATTGTACTCTCTTGACACTGGCATAGTCTGTCATATGAGTATTCAAGGACGGCAATTCGAGGTTATGAGTGGGCTGATCAACATAAACGAAGGATCTCTTGCCGAGAATTTTGTTGCTGCGGAATTAGCAAAGAAAGGTAAGCCTCTTTTCTATTATGACAAGAAAAGCAAGCACGAACTTGATTTTTTGCTGTCGGACTCTGACGGAGTACATATTGTGGAAGTGAAATCAGGTGACAACTTTACGTCTCATTCTTCTCTGGATTATGCTATGGAGAATGAGGGGGCACGCATCTCCTATGCTACAGTTCTCTGCAAGAGCAATTTGTATTGTAAAGATGGTGTCCGGTATTTGCCCTTGTATATGGCGATGTTCTTATAAAGCGAAGGTCGCATACCACCATATGCGACCTTCATAAAATGCTCTGATAAAAATTCAGCTAAGAGTTGAAGATATTCATAAACTCCTCGCCGGTGATGGTTTCTTTTTCGAGGAGGTATTGTGCGCTTTTGTGCATCTTGTCGATGTTGGCGGTGATGATGTCGGTGGCCTTTTGCTTGGCGGCGGCGATCATCTCGCGGACTTCGGTGTCGATGTCAGCGGCGGTCTCGTCCGAGCAGGCCAACTGGGATGATCCGCCGAGGTAGGAGTTGCCTTTGGTCTCCAGGGCCATCATACCATACTTGTCGCTCATTCCGTAGGTCGTGATCATAGCCCTGGCCATCTGTGTGGCCTTTTCGATGTCGTTCGACGCTCCGGTCGTGCAGGTGTGGCAGATGATCTCCTCCGCGACACGTCCACCGGTCAGTGTGGCGAGACGGTTAAGAAGATATTCCTTGCTGTAGAGGAACTTCTCGCCCTCGTCCACCTGCATCGTGTAGCCGAGCGCTCCGGAAGTTCTCGGGATGATCGTTATTTTCTGAACCGGGGCGGAATTGCTTTGCGCGGCGGCCACCATAGCGTGTCCGATTTCGTGATAGGCGATGATCTTTTTCTCCTCGGCTGAGATAACGGCGTTCTTTCTCTGCTCGCCAGCCATAACGACCTCGACACTTTCCTCAAGATCTTCGGTCGTGGCGGCTTTCTTGCCGAGACGCACGGCTCTCAAAGCGGCTTCGTTGACGATGTTCGCCAATTCCGCTCCCGATGAGCCGGCGGTCGCGCGACCGATGAGATCCAGATCGATGTCTTCGTGCTTGATGTTCTTCAGATGAACCTGAAGGATAGCCTTTCTGCCTTGAAGGTCAGGAAGTTCCATCTGAACCCGCCTATCGAAACGTCCAGGACGGAGAAGAGCCTTGTCCAGACTGTCCGGCCTGTTGGTCGCGGCAAGGATGATCACACCCTTGTCCCCGTCAAAGCCGTCCATCTCCGTAAGCAGCTGGTTAAGAGTCTGTTCACGCTCATCGTTACCGCCGCCGATGTTGTTCTCACGGCTCTTTCCGATAGCGTCGATCTCATCGATAAAGACGATGCACGGAGCCTTGGCCTGCGCCTGGCTGAACAAGTCACGAACCTTCGCGGCACCCATTCCCACGAACATCTGGACGAACTCCGATCCGGACATCGAGAAGAACGGCACTCCGGCCTCTCCGGCCACGGCCCTTGCGATCAATGTCTTGCCGGTTCCCGGAGGCCCGACCAGAAGGACACCTTTAGGCAGGTGGGCACCTACCTCATTGTATTTTGCCGGATTGTGCAGGAAATCCACTACTTCCATAAGCCCGTCCTTGGCCTCGTCCTGTCCCGCGACATCCGAGAAACGTGTCTTTATGTCATTCTCGGCATAGACTTTAGCGCCACTTTGTCCGAACTGCATAAAATTACCCATACCGCCGCCTTTGGCCATATTGCTGCCGACACGCCTCATCGCCGAGCTCAGCAGCCAGTACATCAGCATACCCGGAAGCACCCACCAAAGGATGAAATCCAGAAGAGGGGAGCGCTCGCGGTTGAGTTTCTTCACGAAACGTATCTTGCCGTCCTTGTTGGGGCTCTGGGCGGTTGACAGGCGGCTCACGAAATCCGGATCCGTGACCGCGCCTGTGACATAGGTCGTGTCCCTCTGCCCTTTGAGTTTTTCCTGATAAGTGAGCGGAGCGCTCTTTGAATATAACACCTTATCTCCGTCAATCACAACGTCATAAACCAAACCTTTATCCACATCGGAGATGAATGTCCCGTAGTCAGTCTCCACCACGCTGCTCCCCCTGCTTCCCGGGAAAAGGAATGTGTTGATCAATGCCAGAAAGGCGAACATCAGCACCATAGTCCAGAATATGTTCCCGTTCGGAAACCATCCTCCACGGGTCTGCCCTTCCGTCTCCTTTGGAGAGTCAGTCTTCTTATCTTCAGGATATTCCACGAATTTCATAATATAATATTCATTAAAAGTTACGGCGCGAATAATTCAAAAATCAGGCTATTCCCGGAAGGCTGACATATTGACGGCAAGAAAATTTCACGAATATATTGATACGGCATATTCGTTTTATTGTGTAAATTTGTGGTAACTATTGAAAGTCACTAATAACTGAGATTATGTTTTCATTTTTGATCAGTCTGGCGGCCCTTGTGGTCGGGTATATTCTTTATGGAAAGTTTGTGGAGCGGAGGTTCGGAGCGGATCCGGCTCGTAAGACGCCGGCCATCACCAAGGCAGACGGGGTGGATTATATTCCAATGCCGGCGTGGAAGGTCTATATGATCCAGTTTCTGAATATCGCGGGAACGGGACC
>CAVCRL010000013.1:0-27917 GCA_963604455.1 Lachnospiraceae bacterium
GTGGCACGCGAGCTGGGTTCAGAACGTCGTGAGACAGTTCGGTCTCTATCTGTTGTGGGCGTTGGAAGTCTGCGGAGGTCTGACCTTAGTACGAGAGGACCGGGTCGGACGAACCTCTGGTCAACCGGTTGTGGCGCCAGCCGCACCGCCGGGTATCCACGTTCGGTCAGGATAAGCGCTGAAAGCATCTAAGCGCGAAGCCGTCTCCAAGATGAGACTTCCTTAGAGGGTCGTCGTAGACCACGACGTCGATAGGCGGGAGGTGCAAGGGCCGCGAGGCTCTGAGCCGACCCGTACTAATGGCCCGAAATCTTCCGTGTGAGCGCGAAGTTGGATCTTGTTGTGATCTCTCAAGTGATATTCGCGGTGGCTTTAGCCGCGGGGTCCCACCTCTTCCCATACCGAACAGAGCAGTTAAGCCCGCGCGCGCCGATGGTACTGACACACCAGTTGGGAGAGTAGGTCGCCGCCGTACTTCGGGGAGCCCTGATGTCATACGACATCGGGGCTCCTTTTTTTTTGCGTATACTGTCCCGCAGAGACCGGGACCTCCGGCGTACTTCTTAGTTCTCCCGGCTGATCCCCGTAACCGCCTGTCTGTCACTATGTGACGCTTCACCTGTTGATATTCAATCATTTGTATAATGCTGCCAGTCAAATTTGACCGGCAGCATTTCATAATATGCTTACCCTCTGCTATTTCATTAACACGCACGATTTCTTTTGTACCCACGTTTACATACGCTCTCCTTTGCATACACCCTCTCGGCCTAACTATCAGTCAACTATGCCACATATTTCCACGACTGTATATAAATTGCACGTAAATTATTAACCCATAAATAATTAATGCAATGTTAAAAATCTCAAAGGACGGAGTCTCCGTCATCGCTGTGCTCGACAGGCGCAGAGCAAAGAAATCAGGTGTGTTCCCAGTCAAGATCGAGGTTGTCTATAGCCGGATCCAGAAGTATTATCCTACAGGCGTGGATCTGCCTGCCTCAGAGTGGAAACGGATATCCTACTCCAAGAGGATGCCGGAGTGTCACGCTGACATCATCACGAAATTCAATCAGATAAGCTCGGAAGTTGAAGCGTTGCTTGAGAAGGGGGCGTTCTCTTTTGAAGCGTTGGAGGCCAGAATGGGTAAACCCGTCGACAGGACGTTAAACGCGGCGCTTGAGTCAATGATGGACAAATTTCAGACTGAGGGAAGGATAAACTCTTACTACCGCTGCCGCACAACTCTGAAAAGTGTTGAGAGATTTGCCGGTAAGAATATATTGTTCAGTAAGTTATCTGTCTCGTGGTTCAATTCTTTCGAGAACTTCCTGAAAAAGGAAAACAAGGCCGTGACCACAATCTCCATCTATATGAAAACCCTTCGCTGCGTGATGAACGCCGCCGCAGCCGCCGGACTTGTCAAGGAATCGATGTTCCCGTTCGGCCGCGGCAAGTACATAATCCCTAAAGGCAGCTCCAGAAGCCTCGCCCTCTCCTACGATCATATTCGTAAAATTGTCGCCTACAAAGGCACCGCTTCCCGTGAGCGCTACCGCGACCTATGGCTCTTCTCCTACCTCTGCAACGGCATCAACTTCAGGGATATGCTCTTCCTTAAATATAAGAATATCATAGACGGCGAGATCTGCTTCCTTCGCTCCAAGACAGCCCGTGTCTATGGCGGCTCGAAGATCATCCGCGCGGTGATCACCCCTGAAATGCTTGATATCCTACACCGTTGGGGCAACCCCTACGACGGAAATCCGGAAACCTACCTTTTTGAATATGCCGAAGGCGCGACCGATATGCTTTCCATCTCCAACACTGTCCGGAAGGTCATCAGTATGTGTAACAACGCCCTGAAGAAAATCGCCGAGGAATTGGGAATCCCGCCGTTCACGACATATTCGGCAAGACATAGCTTTGCCACCGTCCTCCTGCGTCAAGGAGTGGATCTCACGTTCATCTCTGAATCCTTGGGCCACTCCAGCCTTATGGTCACCGAGCACTACCTCGGTGGCTCGGACCGCCTTGACAGAATGCGTAACGCACGCCTTCTTACCAACTTCTGATGTACCTATGAATATGCAAATTGTATGTCCTTGAGCTTTTAGGACACATTCAACCGTTATTGTATGTACGTGGAATGACTCTATTTGGTCGGAATGACTGTTCCTCCCAGTAATAAATATGTTTTAATGTACCCAATAAGGGGCACGCACTAACACAACGACAAATATATGAGTTTAATTTTTCATAAGCAAGATTTTTTGTAAAGAAATCACCTAAAATCCTACAAAAAATTATTTGTCACTGGGAGTGATAATGACGAGAGAATTTGACGCCAAATAAGGCATAGAGGAGAGCGAAAGGCGCTATTGAGTTTTAACTGATGATAACTATAAACATTTAAGTTCAATCTATACATTTTATTTATTTTTTTTGTTATGAACAAAAAGTTGATCAATTCTTTCCTGCTTGGAGCCTCATTGGTTCTGTCTGCAGGTGCTTTCGTATCCTGTCAGGATTATGAAAGCGACATCAACGACCTTACCGATCGCGTGAGTGCGGTCGAGAAGGTGTCTAAGGAATTGCAGGCCCTAATTCAGAAGGGGTCTGTGATCACTAATGTGGAGTCCACCGCGAATGGTGTCAGAGTGACATTGAGCGATGGCAGCACATTCGACCTCACCAATGGTACCAATGGCACTGATGGTAAAAACGGTGCCGATGGTAAAGATGGCAAGCCGGGAAGTGTGGTAACAATCGGTACGGATGGTTACTGGTACATTGATGGTGTCAAGACCGAGTACAAAGCCCAAGGTGCGAAGGGCGACAAAGGTGACAAGGGCGACAAGGGTGACAAGGGCGATACTGGAGCCCAGGGACCTCAAGGCCCGAAAGGCGATGACGGCGTTGACGGCAAGGATGGCAAGGATGCCACAGGCATCTACTACTATCCTGGCACCGAGGGCGCTGAGAACGGTTTCTGGGTAAAGGTTACCGTTGTCGGTGGCAATGAGACCAAGGAAGTGACCACATTGAGGTGGGCTCCAAAGGAGGAAGACCGCATTGGCGTTGTCTGGACTGACGGCCAGCTTAAGCTGACTAACGTCAAGGGTTATGATGGTACTCTTGTGATTGACCTTAACGCTGATCTCAAGGCTCTGGTATTTACGCCAGAGATGGTTCTCGACGGCCAGAACGCGATGGAGTACATCTATATTCCTTATCAGCCTGTGACTGTGGGCGGCAAGGCAGAAAATGTAAAGCACGCTCATATGCGTCACACCGCTGACGGTTGGAAGGATGTCGAGAACACCTACACTGTAGGTGCTACGACAAGCCATAGTGGGGTAGCCTACCTTAACCCTACATATGACAAGCTTTACAGCCTTGACCCTTCAAATGCTATTGTGTCTGAATACACACAGAAAAACCTCGGGACAGTGTCTCAGGATCCTGATTTCGTGAAGACAAGAGCCGCAAGCGTTCCTAACTACGCTTCAAATCCTGCCGCAGCTGCCCCTAAGGCTACATTCCTTGATGTGAAGGACGGTATTATGCACGTCGGCATCACAATGAAAGGTCAGTTGGTAAAGACTCAGGAAGAGGCCAATCCTTATCAGGCATTCTCATTCTACAATCACAAAGCTGACAAGAGCAAGATCACTGATCTCGCCGTCACCGCTCCTTTGGGAGAGGGCAAAGAGACAATCACCTCAACGTGGGCTTCTGTCTATGCTTCTCAGATGGTGTTCGAGAGCCTTTCATACACAGACTTCGCAAAGCAGTACACCTATGTTGACCCAGAGCACAATTACACATCTTGGTCTTATGTGAACGGCAAGTTCGTTCAGAAGATCAACGAAAAGGGTAGGCTTCTTGGTGAAGGCACTGATGCTCACAAGACTCCTGTAGAGGGTGGTATGCATCTTTATCATAGTGTACACGACGCCGCGCAGATGGTAGCGACTCTTGAGCTTGCGTACGACAGCGAGACCGGTCTTAACCTTAACAAGCTTGTTGACGCTGACGTTATCTACAACTCTTGCCGCTCTTGGAATGATAGCAACATCAAGACCCGCACCGAGGCTCAGCTTAAGGAGCTTGGAATGAAGTTCAATTTTGTTCAGGTTCCGTTCGCTGTAGGTGAGAATGGCACCGAGCAGACCCAGAACCATAGCATTCTCGACAAGAGGGCTGATGGTACTTACATCGTTGCCTGTGGCGTCAAGTCCAACAGTGACACCAATCCTGTGGCTTGCGAGCCGGATCCAAGCAAGGTGGGTAAGAACGCTCCGAAGTCTATCGTCGGCAGGACTCCGCTCATCCGAGTTGAACTTAAGGACACTGTCAACAACAAGATCGTCGAGGAAGGTTACATCAAGTTCATCATCGTTGAGCCAGAGAGACCTATCATCACAAAGACATTCGATCTTGGTTACTTCTACTACAAGTGCACCGATCAGTTCCAGACCGCTACCTGGCACGCCATCGAGCAGAAGGTTCTTGACGAGGGTGTTGATATGGGCAAGGAGACATTCAACCTGCTCTATGAGGCTGTGAAACTCCCTATGGATTCTGACGATCCTAATAGCCCTGAGAGCGAGTTCGCTCAGTGGGAGCCTACCGGAAAGACGGACATCTATGGCCAGCCGACCTTCAAGCTCACCAACAAGCCTGTCGGTAAGATCTATGAGCTCAAGGATCCTGATCACGAGACCACAAACGTAATCAGAATTGACCTGACCCGCGCTGACTTCGTGAACTGTGTTACCGATAAGACTTACCCTGTCGTAGAGGAACTCAGGTACATCAAGTTCATCCCGAGAAAGGGTCTGGGCAACACCAACTTCAACCGTGAGCCTGTATATCTCCCTGTAAAGGTTACCTTCGCTTATCCTAAGGCTGTGATGGCCAACAAGATCCCTAAGTACTGGTATGCTGACAACAGCTTCAACCCTGCCAACGATGTTCTTGACAAGGATCAGCTCAGAAACCTCCACGGCAATGTCGAGGCTCCAGGAAACGAGGTTGACATCAAGGAGGCGAACTGCGACTTCAATGTATATCTTGACGAGCGCTTCGCAAAGACAACCATCGGACATTCATTTGGCAATAACTGGTCATCTGATTTCGTATTCGGTGTAAATGACAACGCTCCTTCAATCACTATTGTTCCGGATGCTTTCGCTCCGTCAATGGCTTGGAACGTTCCTGCCAACTTCCCGACATTCAAGCAGAGTGAGCTCCGTTATGTATATTACTTCACCCTGGCCAACAATGGCAAGAGTGTCAAGGGTGCGAGCGGCAAGACATATAAGCTTTCTGTCGCCAACACTGTTGACATCACAAAGCCTACTGCAGCCGTTTCTCTCTACACTGACAATGTCAAGTACGAGTACAAGAACACTGTCCTGAAGGCCGGCAACGAGGTGATCGCAAAGATTGAGTACTTGGCTAAGGGTACCGAGTTCGGTGAGGAAGCCTCTCGTGATTACGAGGCAAGACTCGTGATCCCAAGCGAATCTGAGGCCGCTAAGGATCTGATCAACCTCCCTGAGGGTAAGAAGTCTTTGTCTATCAATGATGCTGAATCAGTTGCCAAGTTCTTCAAGGCGACATTTGATGTCAATCTCGGCGTGGCTGTCTTCAATAAGGAGTGCGGTGCTTATATGCCGCTGAAGGATAACACCTTCAATGTCGAGCTCCTGAAGCCGGTTTATGTTGAGCCTAAGGGTCCTGCTGTATTCACTGACGCTGTTGACAACGGAACAACGATTTCCCTCTTCGATCTTGTTGAGTTCTATGATTGGAGATCTATCGGTACCGCAAGCGACTATGTATTCAGAACCCATAAGACGACTGACCTCTACAAGTACTACAATGTGGATCTCATCACTGTTAACCCTGAAGAAATCAAGACTGACCTTTCCGGTGAGTTCAAGACTCTCAAGGAGTACAGCAATGGCGTTGAGTTCCAGGTTCTTGACGGAGACGGCACTCGTATTGACAATGGTCACGTTGTTCCTTCAAGCCATACTTCAAAGCCTAAGAATAATGCTTCGAATTATGACTACCTGAGGTATAAGAACAATACTGCCGCCGTTGTTAGCTTCAAGGTTCAGATCCCTGTCAGAATCCACCACAAGTGGAGCCAGAAAGACCTGGTTGTCTGGGTCGAGGGTACTGTTAACAGGACTGAAGGCAATTAGTTCATAATTGATTAATATATCGATTTCCCCGGTTTGCGAAAACGAGCCGGGGATTTTTTCTTCAATGACCTTGACCATCATATTAATAATACACTTAAGTGCTGATGATGAGAAAGAAAGTTTTGATCTGTTTGTTTGTGTCCCTCAGTGTGTCCGGAATATCCGCCTCGACAGTTGCCTCGCATCCTGAAGGTAGGCAGGATATTCATTCAAGTGATTTCCACCCGGAGTGGTTAGTTCAGGTTCTTGGTGGGGCGGCGTATTCGTTGGGAGAGGCTGATTTTGCAAGCCTTCTCTCGCCAGCGGCTCAGGTCTCGGCCGGATGCCGCTTCAGCCGCTTGCTTGGCGCAAGGGTCGCATTCAGTGGTTGGCAGGCCAGGAACCGGTACAACTATCCTCGTTTTGACTATACCTGGAACTATGCGCGGTCCAGTGCGGAGATTGTCCTGGATGTCACGTCTGTGCTCGCCGGCTGGCGTGAGGGTCGTCTTGTCAGCCTGAACCTCTTTGCCGGAGGTGGGGCCGCGGTCGGCTTCAGGAACTTGGATGCCAATCGTGCGCGCAGGAACAATCCGGATTTCCAAGGTTTGGAAAAGTTATGGACAGGAACAAAGTTCTTCTGGGCAGGGCGTGGAGGCCTTGAGGTTGACCTCCGTCTTGCCCGCCGCCTGTCCATTTGTCTGGAGGCGGACGCTGGAATATTCCCGGATGACTTCAATTCAAAAGTGGGTAAGGACGACGGCTTCGACTGGCAGTTTAATTGTCTTGTCGGATTGAAATTCGGCCTTGGAAGATGAGAGGCGGCTGATTTTTCAGACTCGTCTCATAAGAAATGTGAAATTTTATATGAATATGTCAATTAATCTACAATGAATACGATGAAGAAATATTTCAAGGTGTGGGCTATGCTTGCCGCCGCGACGTTCCTCGCACTATCATCGCTGATGTCGTGTTCGGACTATCAGGATGAGATCAACAATCTCGGCAAACTCTACGAGGAGCACGAGCAGCGCCTCAAGAAACTGGAGGATCTGACCGAGAATTTCGGTAAACAGCTTCAGAGCCTGACTTCTTTGGTCAACGCTCTGGAGGGTGGTGACTATATCAAGTCTGTCGTGCCGATTGAGAATGGTTACACAATTTATTTCAACAAACAGGAGCCGATAACGATCACCAATGGCAAGGATGGCCAGGATGGACTTGACGGAATGACTCCGGACATCTCGATCAGGCAGGATTCTGACGGGTGCTACTATTGGACGCTGAATGGCGAGTGGCTTTTGGCCGGAGGACAGAAAGTCCGCGCCAACGGGAAGGATGGAGCGAAAGGTGAAGCCGGCGAGAAGGGGGAGAAGGGTGATAAAGGCGACAAAGGTGATTCGGGCAGCGCGAGCGGGGCTCCGATGCTCCGCATCAATTCTTCCACGAATGAGTGGGAGGTCTCCGCAGATGGCGGCAAGACCTGGACTACAACTGGTACCAAAGCGACAGGGCCGCAAGGGGAGAAGGGCGAGAAAGGCGATGTGGGAGACAAAGGCGATAAAGGCGATAAAGGCGACAAGGGGGATAAAGGAGATAAGGGTGACAAGGGCGATGCCGGTGGCTCCGGCTTGTTCTCCGGCGTTAAACTCTCTGAGGACGGAAAGACCTTGATACTCACGATGTCAGATGGCGCGGTATATAATATTCCTATTGCCGTGAATGAACCGAAGCCGGAAGAGAAATACGTCTGGGTGGGAGGTAACTTGGTTGACTCCAACAATGCGTCAAGTGTCGGAGGTGCTTGGCTTAAGAAGGGAAAGGTCTCGTATGACTTTGAGTCGAAAGTCCTTACGCTTCAAGGAGCGGAGATCGAGACCTCGCTTGACAACGTCGGCATCAAATCAGAGGTGAACGGCTTGACAGTCAATGTTATCGGAACCTGCTCAATCAAATCCTCATCGTCTGCCATCAATGCTCTTGCTGACATAAGGATAACCGGCAGTGGAACTCTTAGTCTGGTGGGGACGGTCGGGATAATGTTGCAGCCGTCATCATCGGTCACAATCTCGGATGCTGATGTCAGAGTGAAAGGCAAATGGGGAATCACCAGCCCTCAGGGAGGTGATGGCTACCTGAAGGTCGAAGGAACAAGGACATATCTTGCAGTGGAAGGCACTTCCGGCTCTATTGCCGAGATTGAAGGTCTGGGACTGGACGGATGTAAGATCACGGTGCCCGGGAATGCGGTCTTTGACGATTATTATGGTTCTGTCGTTGTGGATGGTGAGGTCGTGAAGTCGCTTGTGGAGATCAAGAGTGTGTATGACCTTTCCATTGGAGGCGAGAAAGTTTCCGCTGACAATGCCGCCAGTGTCACAGGAGCGTGGCTGAGAGGTGGCAGTGTCTCCTACGATGTGGCTTCCAACACCCTTACTCTGACCAATGCCGAGATTGTCTCCTCCTCGACGGGAATCGTGTCTTCCATTGAGAATCTCAAAATCCGCGTGAGCGGGAAATGTGACATCAGCTCGACCGGCTCCGCGATAGAGTCAGCCGGTTCTTTGAATATCCTTGGAGCGGGGACCCTGAACCTGAACAGTGATTCCGGCAGTGGAGTTGCTCTCGCCGAGAATGGAGCCAGGCTCACGATCAGCGGCTGCAAGGTGAACGCGGTCGGCGTCAGAGGTCTGTCTGGCCTCGCCGGCGGCCTGTCTTATCTCTCGGTGACCGGTGCGGACACGGAAGTCACGGCCACTGGAGCGCTGGGCTCGGTGGTGAATTTTGACGCTTTGACTCTTGACGGCTGCGTCATCTCTGTTCCGGAAGGAGCTAAGTTCGATGCTGCCAACCGTGGGGTAGTCCAGAACGGCGGCATTGTCACATCGAAGGTCGTGATAGGGAAGGAGTCCACATATGATCTTTGGATAGGCGGTGTCAGGGTTACCGCTGAGAACTCCGCCAACATAACAGGATCCTGGCACGGAGGTGGTTCGGTCTCCTACAGCGCCGCCAGCAACCTGCTGACTTTGAATAATGCGACAATCAGGCTGACCGACGAGTCCACAATCGGATTGGATTCTCGTATTGAAGGGCTGAAGATCCACGTCAGCGGCACGTGCTCCGTGGTCTCAAAGGCACCGGCGATGTCCGTGTCCAAGTCCGTCACGATAATCGGTGGCGGCGTGCTGAACTTGGAAAGTGAAGGGTGTGGATTGTCATTGTCCGCCAAAGACTCAAGGTTTAATGTCGCCAAAGCCACAGTCAGTGTCAAAGGCAAGTGGGGAATTGTCGGCGGGAAGGCCTACAATGCCTACAATGCCTACCTGGTACTATCCGATGCAGATGGTGTCCTGTCGGCGGAAGGCTCCGAAGGCTCAATTGTGGACATCGGTGGCATCTCTCTGGCGGAAGGATGCGCCATCACGTCTCCTGATGGGGTTGTTTTCGATGCCGCTAAGAAAGCGGTAGTGACGGCCTCGGGTGAGATTGTCAAGGAGAGAGTGAGGATCGGCAAAAAGTAAAGGCCTGAGCCTCTTGTAAATCAAGCCATTTCATCTTGACCCATTTAACGGTCGGATGAGATGGCTTTTTCCGTTGTACCTCCATCTGTGACCACACCTCTTACCCTAAGGACTGTCTGGTAGGGGCAAGAGGAAACGGACACCGAGATGGATTTGTCAAAGTTCCCTGTCCCTATACGATTGGAAAAGAACACCTTGATCCCGCCGCTCTCTCCCGGTTTTATCGGTTTTTCTGGCCACTCCACCTGCGTGCAGGCGCACGATACGATCACTTTTTGTATGACAATCGCTACGTTGGAGTTGTTCCTGTACTTGAATATGCAGGTTTGTTGGCCGTCCTCCTCGGTAATCTTGCCGAAGTCGTGCACCTTGCTCTCGAACGTCAGCGTTTTTGCTGCCACCACACTTTGACCTTGTGCGGTCGCGGAGGGGAAGATTCCGGCAGGCTGCGTTTGTGCCGCCAGCAGCAGAACTCCAGACAGAAGATATTCAATAACAGTTGTCGCTCTCATCCTTTAAGGTTTTTAGCCGGTCTCTTTCCGGTTATTGCTCCCCTCTGATCGCCGCTGTGGCTGCCGATGCGGTTGCGTCATTGGACACAAAAGCAGACATTCTGTCGCCGAATGCGTATGCAAAATGTATGTCGGCGGCAAAACTCTACCTATTAATATGTCAGTTCGGAATGCCTGTACAAGTGCATACTGAAGAAAAAGCGGTGTCACTCGTAGTAATAAATATGTTTTTAGGTGCCCATTCGTAGGCACATAATAACACAACGACAAATATATGAGTTTAATTTTTCATAAGCAAGATTTTTTGGTCAGAAAATGAGAAAAAAGAGGGTGGAATCCATTTATTACTACGAGTAACATGTTTAACTTTTTTATTAACTAATTATCCTTTATGAAACAATTTTTCAGATTGGTTTCGATGTTGGCCATTGCTGGGCTGACATTTGCGTACACCAGCTGTACTGATTATTCAGAGGATATCGACAAGACCAACAATCGCGTCGATAATCTGGAGACCAAGTTGGCTGATGTAGAGAAACAGGTAGCGTCTAACAAGGCCGCTATTGAGGATCTTCAGAAGGCTAAAGCTGAGGCTGAGGCAGCCATCAAGGCCCTTCAGGAGACAGTTGCCACACTTGAGACTAAGGAGGATCACAAGAAAGACATTGATGCTCTTCAGTCTACTATCGATGGCCTTAAGAAAGATGTCCAGGCTATTGACACCAGAGTCAAGGCAATTGAGGACAAGCTTCCTTCTTACGCCACTCTTGAGTATGTTAACGCCACGTTTGCGACTAAGAAAGAGATGGCTGCCGCTAACGAGGAGATCGGTAAGCTCGACGCTCGCCTTGTAATCGCTGAAGGTCAGCTCAAGACTCTCTCTGACAAGTACGACTCTGACCTTAAGATCTCTGAGATCATCGCTAAGATCGATGCAGCTAAGGCTGCTGCCGATGCCGCTCAGAAGACCGCTTCCGAGGCTCTCGGTAAGGTTGACGCTCTTGTTGAGGCTCTCGGTGTTTACGCTGAGAAGGGAGTACTTGAGGCTAAGATCAAAGCTTTGGGTGATGAGGATGCCAGACTTGACGAGGTTAAGCTCAACATCGCTGACTTCGACAAGTACTTCGATGAGGCTATCGAGAAGGCTTGCAAGGAAGGTGGTGAGGTTTACGAGACCGTTTACAAGCCACTTGAGAAGAAGATCTCTGATGTTGACGCAAGGCTCACTACTGTAGCCAACGCTCTCAACGCCAGAATCAGCAAGCTTTGGGGTGTGTTCAACACGGAGCTGAGAAGCCTTGTTTTCGTTCCAGGTCTTTTCGTTGACGGTATCGAGGCTGTAGAGTATTGCTATGGTGACTTTGACGCCGTTAAGTTCGTGGAGGATGAGTTTGAGGGTACAACTGACGCTCAGAAGCCATTCGTCTTTGGTGGCGCTTGGAACTATGAGGATGATAAGGATGTCCGCGTGAACCCTGCTGTACCTGTAGAGTATGAGATGAACCCTTCAAGTGCTGTTGTCACTGCTGACAACGCTCTTAAGGTTGTCGTTAGAGAGGCTGAGTCTGTTTCAACCAGATCCGCTGCCGATCTCTATGAGGCTACTCTGGCAGAGACCAAGAATGGCAATCTGTTCGTTAACCTCACCTCCAACAAGACTGAAACTGGACGCGATCCTCAGATTAATGGTAATGAGAAGGAGAATAACATCACTATCTTCGCTCTTCAGGCCAATGTGAAGACTTCCGCCGGTGAGGACACTACTGTAACTTCTGATTATGCCCGCATCTATGAGTCCAGATTGTTGATCGACGCTATCTCATACAATAGCACTGATTATGGAACAAAGGCTAACGCTTGCGAATATGGTCTTCCTACAAACCATTTGTTTGAAACCGCTCCTGAAGCTGTCGCAAACAAGGCTGAGCTGAAAGTTGATTACAAGGGCTCTCTTGATATCAAGAGACTTCTTGAGACTCACTACTATATCTACTCTATCACCTCAAAGAATACTCACGATGATCACGTTTATGAAACTGACTATCCTGAGAATGACTACGGCCTTTCTTACAAGTTCTCTCTCGTGGATTACTTTGTTGACGGTGATGAGGCTTCTGAGAGCGACTTCGCTACTATTGATGAGAATACCGGTGTCATCACTCCTGGTGTTGACGGTGAGGTTACTCCTTCTGCCATCGACAGACAGCCATTGGTTCGCGTGACTGTTGTTACCAAGGCTGGCGATGTTGTCGCTGTTGGTTACATCAAGGTTCAGATCGCTCCTAAGGATTACATCAAGTCTGACGGATTTGATTGGACTGTCTCTGCTAACGATTGCGAGAACTCAACTGTTAAGACTACAGTTGATCAAATGACCAAGATCTATGTCACTGTTGACGCTGATGAGGTTGCCTTCGACAAGGTTTACGCTCTCCAGACCGAGGAGTCTGCCGCTGTTCAGTACAGCTTCGCTGACACCAAGTTCACAGAGGCTGCCGAGGCTATCGGTGTTGTTACCGAAAAGGTTGTTGATGGAGTTTCTACTCTTGAGTGGGTTCTCACTCCTGCCGACAAGTCCGCTATCTACAAGAAGGAAGGTCATACCGCTACAATTTGGGTAAGATACGTCTTCATCAGACACAATGGTGAGGAAGTTGAGGATGAGTTCGAGGGTGTTTACGTTCCTCTTAAGGTTACTGTCACCAAGAATGCTTCCGGTACTGTAGGTGTTAAGCTTGCCGCTTACTGGTTCGACGGCCAGTCTAAGGCTATCCTTAACGTGAAGGTTCCTAATATGGAGCCAGGTCAGCCAGTTCCTTCAACTTGGGCTACCCCTATCAACCAGGTATGGGAGGGCAACAAGCCTGTATTCACAGTTGCTGGTAAGACTGTAGCAGATCCTGTTTACAAGTATTACTTCGCTCCTGTTCAGCCTAAGGTCGCTGGTGTTCAGTTGAGAGTTGATTCAGACGAACTTTATGATCTGTACACTCAGAAGGCTACCAAGATCGCTGAAAGCAATGATGTTATCGCTGATGACGAGGTGTTCTTCGCTGCTGATTACTCAAAGGGAATCTACACCAATACCAAGCTTTATGCTGGTAACACCGTTATCGCTACCATCGATCAGCTGAAGGGTATTGTTACTTATGAGAACAATGATGTCGCTAAGAGACTCCTTAACGCTACTCCTTCTGTTCCTAAGGATTCCGCTAAGCTCTACGCTAACATCGGTGTAGTCCTCAAGGCTGGCAATGATAACTGCAACTTGGTTGCTGGTCTTAAGAGCCAGATTAACCCTTACTACTTCCTCAGGCCTCTCAATATGCCTGCTGTAACCGGTAAGGTTTATGTTGACGGCGTTGACGCTTACAAGCCGGAGGCTAACCTCAACATCTTCGATGTATTCACATTCTCAGATTGGAGAGGTGACAACGGCAAGTTCGTAACTCCTGACTACAGCAATCTCTGGTACTTCAAGTACTACAATGTCAAGAACTTCAAGGTTGATGAGGCTGGCATCACTACTACCCTTAACGGTGGTCAGCTTGGCAAGACTCTTCTTTCTTCCAAGACTGAGTTGATCCAGATCTGGCACTGCACAGGTGACATCACCGATCCTGATAAGGTTGATCCTACTACTGGTCTTGACATCACCTACAGCTCTGAGACTATGCCTAACTGGGGTGAGACTCAGTACAACGGTCTGAAGAAGAAGTTCGGTTACCTCCGTTATGTCAACAACGGTAACAATGTTGAGACATCATTCGAGCTCCGTATCCCTGTACAGGTTACTTACGAGTGGGGTGTTATCTCTACATACGTTGACGTGACTGTTAATCCTACTCTCTAGTAAGATCTTAACATAGAATAGTTAGGTGCGCATCGTTCTGCGGTGCGCACCTTTTTAATAACTTATGTATGATGAAAATCAAATCATTCGCTTGTTATTCCGCTGTTTTGGTCTTGGCCATAGCCCTTTTGGTCTCCTGCTCCGGCAAGAAGCCGAAGGCTGCCCCGTCCCGTCAGGAGATTTTCCTGTCTGAGCTCACCGCTGCCGACACCACTGAGGTGCTGACCAGGGCTCAGTCGGTGATTGACAAGATCATAGCAGGGGATGTCAACGGCGCGCTTGATGGTCTCGGACAGGTCGAAAATGACACTTTGTTCCAGATCAGCTCAGGGAAGATTGTCTCCGCATCCAACCAGTTCAAGAAGATGAATCTTAGGCAGGCTAAGCTTGAGAGCTACACGTTCACGGATCCAGACCACAATGTCGTCAAGTTCCGTGTCTCCTTCGGCCATTCCGAGGATGAGTCCAAGCTCCTTTCCACCGCCTTCGCCATCAATGCCCTCAAAATCGAAGGCAACTGGTACTTCACTCTGATGCAGTAATTGCATCTCTTAAAAACGACCTCTGTAGCCGTACGGCACGGAAGCATAATGAATATGACCGGAAAGCCCACTGTTGCCTCCCGGTCATTTTTCATATATCGACGATTCTATACCTTTCGGATAGTGATCTTACTCCGTCACGGTGCCTTTGATCCGAAGGAGAATCGGTCTTTTGCCTGTTGACGTATAAACTGACACGCCTTTGTCAAAGTGATGCGGTGTGCCTTCATTGTCATATTTCACCTTGATCTCTCCTTCCTCTCCAGGCTTGATCGGTTTTCTTGGCCATTCGACCTTGGTGCAGTTGCAGAAGACTTTCACATCGTAGATCAGTATGGTCGTGTCAGTCTGGTTCTTGTACTTGAACGAACATTCCTGCGCTCCGTCTTCGTGCGTGATCTCGCCGAAGTCGTGCACTGTCCTCTCAAACGTCAGTGACCTGCTCTTTTTCTCACCTTTGGTCTGCGCCAAGCAGTTGCCTGACACCCCAATCGTCACAAAGATGGCGACAATGCTGGCCAACCCTCTTTTCATAACCGCTAAAAACCTATTCCCTGTCTTCATATTCAATTTTAACTGTTTCTTGCCCTTTATTGATGGTTCCCGCCTTCCTGCCATTGGGGAAAGTCCTCTCCACATATCTTATTAATATAATATAGGTATAATTGTTACCTCCGCTCGCTGAACTGCCTACTTTGGCACCGTCCCCGACCTTACGGCCACTGAACCTGTCGACTCCGGTCGCTGAGCCTGTCGAAGCGTTCGCCCCAATTATATCTCCAACCCCAAAGATAATGAATATTTGCGTCAATCCCGTATGCCAGTGTTGCCATTATCAATTATGACTGCATTATTTTACACAGAAAAAGAACTATTACTTCTTTTTCTGCGCAAATATCAGTATATTTGTAAAAAGAATAATTATGTTTAGTTTCCCGTTGAAGCGGTTTGCCGGTATTCCTATAACCAGTGCGGATGTGAGGTCGTCTTTTCCTGATCTATCCTCACCGGAGAAGAAGGTCCTTTCTATGGAAAAGTCAGGCGAACTTATACGGTTGAAAAGAAATTTGTACATTGTCAATCCGGACTTGTTTGACCGCGGTACAGATCCCAGGCTCTGCGCCAACCATATTTATGGCCCGTCTTATGTCTCCCTTCAGTGGGCACTTCGCTATTTCGGGATGATTCCGGAACAGGTTTTTGTTATGACAAGTGTGACAACAAAACGCTCACACTCGTTCCAGACTCCGATAGGTACCTTCAGTTATGTGCAGGTTCCGGCAGAGTATTTCCCGATAGGTGTCGAGAGTATGGATGCTGATGGTGTGAGTTTCTTGATGGCTGGTAGGGAGAAGGCTCTTTGTGATACGATCCTTTATGACAATTATGTGCCACAACGTTCAGTCAAGGCTTTGGCAGTGTACCTTGAGGATGATTTGCGCATAGATATGGAATTGTTGCGTGACTTTAATGTTGAGGTGATCGAGGAATGTGCCAGGGTGGGACGTAAGACACGGATTTTGTCTAACCTTATTAAAATAATAAATAGTTTATGACGATATTTGAATCAATGCTGGCCGCATATCAAGGCGGCAATTCCATAGCTACACCAAACGCAGAGCAAGAGGTGTGTCAGAAAATCGTTCTTGCCGGACTACATCGAGGAGGGTTCTTTGACCACGCTGCTTTCTATGGTGGTACTTGTCTAAGGCTTTTTCACGGTCTGCCAAGATTCTCCGAAGATATGGACTTTTCTCTTACGGAAAAGAGAGATGATGTTCATCTTGAGAATTATTTCCAAGCGATAAAGGAGGAATTCAAACTTACTGGCTTTGATGTTGAGATCACGAAAAAAGAGAAGAAATCGTTTGGCAGAGTTGAATCTGCTTTCTTAAAAGAGAACACAGAGACTTACGACATCAGATTCCGGACGAAAAGAATGATTAAGGTCAAGATAGAGCTTGATACCGATCCACCGCTTCTTTTTGACACCGAACCGAAACTCCTGCTTAAGCCTCATTCTTTTATGACTCGTTGCTTTGTGCTTCCTGACCTATATGCCGGTAAAATGCACGCGTTGGTTTATCGTGCGTGGCAGCGTCGCGTCAAAGGGAGAGATTGGTTTGATTTTGAGTGGTATGTCAGGAATGATGTCTCGCTTGACTTCAGGCATCTTCAAGAAAGAATCAAAGAGTTCAGCGGTGAGGATGTAAGCCGTGAAGGCTTTATTGAACGGCTGCGGCATAGGCTTGCCACATCGGACATTGAGAATGTCAAACAGGACGTGTTCCCTTACATCGCTCAAAGCCGGAGACGGGAACTTGATATTTGGTCCAATGAGTATTTCCTGAATCTTGCCGATAGGATCAAATTCCTGTGATCCTTCTCTGGTCGTTCAGGCCTCCCCAGTCGCTGAGCCTGCCGCTTTGGGCTGCCTATGACCTCTTCGGTCGCTGAGTTTGTCGAAGCGTCCCGCACGATCGCGTATCCGAGCCAAAAGATGATGAATGTTTTCGTCAATCCCGTATGCAAAACGTATGTCAGGAGGCTTGGCTGATTTCTGAATATGTTCGTTCGAGATGCCTGTAAGAGAGTTCCCGGAAGAAAAAGCGGTGTCACTCTTAGTAATAAATATGTTTTAGTGTACCCAATAAGGGGCACGCACTAACACAACGACAAATATATGAGTTTAATTTTTCATAAACAAGATTTTTGGGTCAGAAAATGAGAAAAAGATGGCTAAAAAACATTTGTTCCTAAGAGGAACAATTATACATTATTTATTATCAAATTTGTTTTTTAGCTATGAACAAAAAGTTTAAGAACTTGTTTCTTGCTGGGGCTCTTGCATTGGGTCTCGCAGGAGTAGCCGTATCTTGTACGGACTACGATGGCGACATTAACGATTTGACGGAACGTGTGAAGAAGCTGGAGAACACGGTCAGTGCTCTCCAGACCGCAATCGACAACGGATCTGTCATCACGGATGTGACGCCTACTACTAACGGAGTCAAGGTGACTCTGAGCAATGGTAAGTCTTTCGACATTACCAACGGTAAGGATGGCCAGAACGGCAAGGACGGCAACGATGGCGCTCCTGGCAAAGATGGCAAGGATGGTTCAGTTGTTACCATCGGATCCAACGGCAACTGGTTCATTGACGGCAAGGACACCGGATTCGCCTCAAAGGGTGACAAGGGTGATCCTGGCAAGGACGGCAAAGATGGCGTTGATGGTAAGGACGGTGTTAATGGCAAGGATGGCGCAGACGGTAAGGACGGCGTTGACGGCAAAGACGGCAAGGACGCTCTTCAGGTTTGGTATCAGCCTGCCACTGACAAGAACGACAAATCAACCTACGGAAAGTGGGTTAAGTACACCTACGATCCTGCCACCAAGCAGACCACTTCTGAGGTTACCAACATCGATGTATTCCCTGCGGGAACTATAACTGCAGTTTACGACACGGAGAGTGGCAAGCTTACCTTCCACAATGTTGAAGGTGTAGAGGATGGTGAGATTGTAATCAACCTTGCCGCAAACCTCAAGAGCATCGCTCTTATCCCTGAGGCTCTGATGGAAGGTCTTGGCTACATTGAGTTCCCTTATGTTGTTTACGTTCAGGATGGTGATGATTGGGTATACCTTTCATCTGCCGCAACTGATGTAACTTACAGGCTTAACCCTGAGAACGCTAATGTTGACGCTAATGAGTGGGCTTTCATCAACAGAAAGGTCAAGACCATTCATATGGGCACCAGAAGCGTTTCCGACAATAAGGATCTTGTTTCAATCGTAGGTGGCAAGCCTACTAAGGTTGCCGGTGGTGAGGCTACATTCTCCATCAAACTCAACGATGATCCAAAGTGGCCTAATCAGGTATGGTTTGGGGAGGCTGAGACCGATGCCAATGCCAATGATGCTGAGGATGATGGCAAGAATGACATCATTGCTCTTCAGACAACCGTTAACGGTGAGACCATCACTTCAGACTATGCTTATGTATATGCTGTTGGTGCATACGGTTATTATGCCCTTATTCATAAGGATTTCACAAAAGAGGATGTCAGCCCTATCAAGAATACAATCAGAGCGTATCGTACTGAACCTATCGCTATTACTGAAAAGGCTGATGATGAATACTTCCCAGAGCTGATGACTCCAGAACTTCTTTATACAGAAGTAGATGGCCTTGATCTTAAGAACTATGTAACACTTGCTGCTGATGGTACTTCAAACGTTGATGTCGCCCTTGCTGAAGATCTTGGTATTGATGTCAACTACAAGTTCGAGCTTGTTAACGATAAGGGCCAAGTAAATAAGCCGTTCCTCGGAACTGATAATCGTACTGACCAGAACAAGTTCGTCACCCTTTCTGAGGATGGTGTGATCGCTGTTGATCCTGCATTCCTTAGCGAGTCAACACGTCCTGCTGTCAACAGAACTCCTCAGGTAAAGGTTACCGCCACCACTAAGATTGGTGACAAGGAGTACACTCTTGCTACTTGCTACATTATGGTTAGAATCGTCGAGAAGAAAGTCGCTCCGGAAGAGCCTGTCGTTTACTTCAAGACTGTTGCTGACCACTACGTTGAGTTCTGTGGCGATGAGGTTGTCAAGTTCGCTGATCCTGGTAAGACTGGATGTCCTGATTATACAGAGGATAAACTGGAAGTTACCTGGGAAGAGGTCAACAAGAGCGTTCTTGGTGGATTGGGGCTCTCATACGAGGCGTTCCTCGATGCTTACAACACTAATCCAGATGAACTCTATCTCCTTAAGATTGAGAAGAATGCCGATAATAAACTCGATACAACATATGTAGCGATCACACTTCCAGAGGGAATCAGCTACTTTGCTGATGCGCCGGAAAATTGGGCAACTTCTACAAACGTAATCTCTCTCCTTGTTGGTAAGACTGTTGAGATTCCTTCTGAGGGTACGATTGAGTTTGTTTACACGGCAAAGAAGAATAGTGCCAAGACTCCAGATTTGGGCTTCAAGTTCCGTTATAAGATTACTCCGAAGACTCCTACCAAGCACGAGCACGATTTCGTAACTCCTGTCAAGCTTATCCTCAACCCTGACTACCTCCTTGGTGAGAAGAATGTACCTGTAGAGGCCAAGCCGGTTTCCAAGTACATCCCGTCAACTGAGAACTACAATGTTTACGCTGGCGTTCGCGTCAAGGGTAAAGCTGGTGCTGACAAGAACTTCACCTACTCATCATCTCTCATCGAGCACTTCGAGGAGTACGGTAAGAACATCAAGATCGCTGATGACGCCACAATCTCCTTCGAGATTATGCACAGCGATAAGACTTGGAAGGTTAACTATGCTGATGATGCGTACAAGTTCATCACTGCTACCGGTGAGACTGCTGATAAAGTTGACTTTACCGCCGCTGAATTCAAGGGTATCATCGCAAATCCTGCGACTTCACCTGACATCAAGTTTATGAACTCTATCCTTACTGAGGACACCGCTGTTCTTGTGAAGGTTACTGAGAAGTGTACTTCCGATGCTGATGAGATCACTCCTGCCACTGAGAAGGTTGGTTACTACTATGTAGTATTCCAGACTCCGTTCAAGGTTGTCACCTCAAACAAGGACGTTGAACTTGGTACATTCAAGAATGAGGGCGACATCACTTATATTCCTACTGACATCAAGGTTGTCGAGAAGGAGAATGAGAAGAATGTCATCTTCACCTTCGATAATGCTACTGGTACAATGATCGCTTCTGACTACGCCAAGACTCAGTATGGTCTCAATGATATCGCTGGTAGTGTTGCATTCAAGAAGGGTAGCGAGCTTACCTATACATATCCTGACAACACCAAGGAGTCATTCGGTGGCTGTCTCACTTATGGCAATGATACCGAAGGCCTATATGTTGCTTGGAATAACCTCGGTACATACCTCCAGGTAGACAAGTACGCTGACTACAACCTTGTTGTCAAGATCGGAGATCTTTACACTCTTGACCTTAAGGGTAAGGTAACCGTTCTTTCAACAGACAACACAAACACAAAATGGCCTAACGGTCGCGCTGACAAGATCAAATAGTTTACTACTCTTGAGGAGTAATAACCTATAATATTCTTTAGAGGGAAGATAGTTTTCTGTCTTCCCTCTTTTGAATATCATTTGTCTCTATTACAATTTGAATTGTTTTTTTTATGAGATTATATGGATTAATGATGTTGTCGCTCGCATTTGCGACAATCTCGTGCCAGAAGGATACCTCTCCGTCAGATATTCAGGCTCCCGTGAAGACTCCAAGATTGCTCAAGGCTGTCCTCTCGCCTGAGACCAAAGCCGGCATAACCGACAATTTCGGCTTGGTAAGCTGGAATCCTTCCGACAGCATCAGCGTATTCGATTCGGATTCCGGTCCGGGAGGCAATAAGTTTGTCACTCAGGATGGAGGTGCTACCGCTGTGTTTGCCGGACAGGCTTCGGATCCGGTTGGCGGTTATTATTATGGAGTGTATCCTTACAGTAACTCGACATCCTTCGCTTCGAATGTTATCAGTGCATCCGTGCCCGCTGTGCAGAATGCAGTGTCGGGCTCTTTTGACCCTGCGGCATTCCTTATGGTAGGAAGGTCTGCATCTACGGATCAGATGGGCTTCTATGATGCTTTGGGCGGCATTCGTTTCACTGTTTCGGAATCCGGGTATGATAAGGTCATATTCAGAGGCAATGGCAATGAGCCGGTGGCTGGGGCTGTCTCAATCAGTTTTGGGGACGGAGGTTTCCCTCTCTGCGAGGCCGCTTCTTCGGGATCATCCAATACGATTTCTTTAGAGGGTGACTTCAATGCTGGAGAATTCTATTATATTTCAATGATTCCTCAGTCCTTCAAGAAAGGATTCACTCTCACTTTCTATAAAGGAGAGACGGAAGTAAGCCGCTCAGTTTGCAATTCTTTCGTGAGAGTGCAGAGGTATTACTTCGCAACGGTCCGCAATGCCGATATTCCTTCGTCGCTTTCGAATATCCTTGACGGTGAGCTACTTGACGCCGATGGGACGGCAAACTGCTATATTGTCAGTGAGGCTGGTTCATACAAATTACCTCTTGTTAAGGGAAATTCTCAGACATCTGTCGGTGCCGTGGATCACGCCGGTGTCCTTTGGGAGACTGACAACACAGCGACCGCTGTCAAGTCCGGAGCGCTTGTCAATTCCGCCGTCCGTGTCAAGAATGGATACCTCTATTTCAAGACCGCCGAGCAGTTCAAGCCGGGTAACGCTCTCATAGCCGCATACGATTCCAATGACAACATTCTCTGGTCTTGGCATATCTGGTTGTGTGATTTCGATCCGGATCAGACGGCACAGCGTTATCAAGGGGCTTCTCTGGATATGATGGACAGGAATCTCGGTGCGCTTTCCTCTTCTTTTGAAGGTGTTGCCTCTTACGGCCTTTTCTACCAGTGGGGACGCAAGGACCCGTTTATGGGTGCGGCATCCACTGATGGTACTCCGATGGCTTCCACGTGTGTTTTTGATCATATTGGTTCAAATAGTGACTGCACGGTTGATTTCGCCGCAGCCAATCCGACCACTTTCATCACCTGCGATATCAACACAGGGCACGATTGGCTGTATGCAGGCCGTCAGAATGATCTTTGGGCTGATGACAAGACAATCTACGATCCTTGCCCAGCCGGATGGCGTGTGCCTAAAGGTGGTGAGGATGGAGTTTGGAGTCAGGTGAAAGAGGGGACATACTCGGTGGACATATTCTACCACGGAGTTCGTTTTGCCCTGTATTCAGGTGGTTATGCCTGGTACCCTTGTACGGGTTATTTGAGAAGAAATGATGCTACAATCGGGCTTGTAGGTTCATTCGCGGATTATTGGACCACGACTACCGCCTCGCAAACCACGACGACCTTTGAGTTCAGAGTCGGAAGTTCAGAGTCTGATTCCAAGGTCAGCCTGTATTTAAACAACAAGACGCGTGGCGATGGTCACGCCGTGAGGTGTCAGAAGCAGTAGGGATTATTGAAAAATTGGATACAAAATGAAAAAGTATATTCTTTTATTCATTGCGGCCTTGTGTCTTCTTGTCTCCTGCCAGGAGGAATTGGTTGGCGTGAGTTCGGTTGCGGTTGACAAGGAACGTCAGGATCTTTCCATCGGAGCTAAATTTGTCCTGAGAGCCATCATCTCGCCTTCAAACGCGGATAACCAGAAGGTGATTTGGACGGTGGAGAATAGCTCTGTGATTGAATATGTTGACAATCAGGACGGCAGCGCCACCATCAAAGGACTTCAGGTCGGAACTTCCAAGGTCACAGCAAGGACTGATGACGGAGGCTTTATGTCTACGTGCAATGTGACAGTCGGAGTCGGGGTTGAGAAAATCGAGCTCGACAAGTCTGAGCTGTTTCTGAAAAAAGGGGAGACTGCTTCCCTGAACGCCAACATATTCCCAGCTGAAGCATCGAATAGGCTTCTCAAGTGGGAAACCTCCGACAACTCTGTCGCCAGTGTTGACGCCAACGGCAAAGTTACGGCTGTGGGCAATGGAGAGGCTACTGTCTTCGTGTCCTCGGCGGACGGTGGCTTCACGGCCTATTGCAATGTCAGTGTGACTACTTCTGTCAACGGTCTTAGCCTCAATCCGAGTGAGTTTACCCTTGAGTCAATAGGCAGCAGTTTCGTTATCGAGCCGGTAGTGTCTCCTGAGGATGCCTCAGACGTCAGTGTCGTTTGGAAGAGTGAGGACGCGAAGGTCGTGTCGGTTTCTTCCGATGGAACAGTGACGGCGATCGGCCCTGGTACGGCGGCTGTGACCGCGACGACAAACGATGGCTCTTTCACTTCAAGTTGTACAGTGACTGTCAAGAGTCCTGCACAGCATATCTCGCTGGACAAGACGAGCCTTAAGCTTCTCGAAGGGGAGAATAGCAAACTTACGGCGACCGTATATCCGTTGAACTCGACGCAGAAAGTCTTGACTTGGGTGTCTGATGCTCCGGATGTCGCTTCCATTGACGAAGGTGGAAATGTGACCGCCCGCAAGGCCGGCACGGCTACGATCACGGTCAAGGTGGCCGAGAATGTGACCGCTGTCTGCAAGGTTACTGTGATAAGCCGTGTCACCGGGATTTCCCTGAACAAGACCACTGTGGAGCTTAAGCCGGGTGAAACCTCTCAGCTTACCGCCACTGTTCTTCCTCAGAACGCTTCGAACGCAGAAGTCGCGTGGTACTCTGACAAGGAGAATATTGCCACTGTCTCACAATCCGGACTTGTGACTGCTGTAGCCCCAGGGGAGGCGACGGTTCACGCTGTCACCGCTGACGGAGGAAAGATGGCCTCCTGTCTTGTAAAGGTCGGGACTCCGGTCAAAGGGATCACCCTGTCGATGTCCTCGGCTAATCTTTATGTAGGAGATCCTTCATTGGACATCAGCGCGACACTCTATCCTTCTGATGCCACCGAGAAGTCACTCGAATGGGTCAGCTCGGATCCTGCTGTTGCCTCTGTTGTTCCTGGAGCTGCTTTGCGTGCGGTCATCAAGCCGCTGAAGCCTGGCAAGACAACCGTTACAGCCACCACAAAGGATGGTGGATTCACAGCCTCCTGTGAAGTTACCGTCAAGCGTCACGTCTCAGGGGTTTCCCTCAACAAAGCTTCGCTGACATTGTACGTAGGAGAGACAGAGTCTCTTGCCGCGACTGTCGCACCGGAGGACGCTTCAGACAAGTCTGTGGTCTGGTCGTCAGGCAATTCAGCCGTGGCTTCCGTGTCCAATGGAAAGGTGACGGCGAACAAGCCTGGTACAGCTGTGATCAAGGTTATTACAAATGAACTTTCCAAGGAAGCAACCTGCACAGTGACAGTCAAGCGTCACGTCGAGAGCGTCAAGCTTTCCCTTGAGACGTTGAGCCTCAATTTGGGAGAAAGCAGGTCTCTTACAGCTACGGTTCTTCCTTCCGATGCGTCAGACAAGAGTGTGACGTGGTCGTCAAGCAAACCTGACGTGGCGACGGTTTCCACCACCGGCAATGTCGTTTCCAAGTCGGTGGGTACCACGGTCATAACCGTAAAGACTGTTGACGGTGAACATCAAGCCACCTGTGCGGTGACTGTTCTCGAACCTGTCGTTTACGCCACCTCCATCAGTTTGAACCCTCAAACATTGAGTCTGAATATAGATGAGTCCGCTTCGTTGACTCTTCAGATGCTTCCGTCCAATGCGAATGAGAAGCTTGTCTGGGAATCAGACAACGAGGCCGTGGCTAAAGTTGTGAACGGGGATGTGACCGCTGTCGGGGCCGGTGTGGCTAAAATCACGGTCAAAGGAAAGAATGTTACTTCGAATGCGGTGACTGTCACCGTCATCGACAAGTTCGCGGTCACAGGTGTAAAACTGAACGAGTCCGTGAAGTCCATTCAGGTCGGTGACAGCTTCACCCTTACCGCCACGGTTCTGCCGGAGGATGCGAGGGACAAGACTGTCACTTGGAGTTCCGACAAGGAGTCTGTCGCCACTGTCAAGGACGGTGTCGTCACAGCGGTCTCACCGGGTACTGCCATAATCAAGGTAACGGCCGGTGCGGGAGCATTCTCGGCTACTTGCTCGGTCACCGTGGAGGAGCGTATCATAGAGATTACGGAAATCTCCTATCCTGAGGATAATCAGACCATCAATCTGAAAATGGGCGAGTCGTACACAATCAAAGTGAAAGTCGCTCCTGATAATGCCAACGAGCTATTGAAGGTTTCTCCAGCGATCAACTGTCCTGTGACTTGGAAGCGTGAAAAGGTTCAAGGCACTCCATATTGGAATGTGACAGTCACTGCGATCTACAAGGAGGGAAGGGGAGCCTTGGCCATTGATTCGAAGAATTATTCCACTCAATGCTTTGTAAATGTGACCAAAGTCCCTGTCTCAGGCATCACCCTTGATATGTCAGAAACGTCGATGAGAGTCGGACAGACCCTCACTCTGACCTCCAAAGTGTCACCTTCGAACGCCTCGATCAAGGATGTCATTTGGGAATCGTCCGACAAGACTATCGCTTATGTGTCGCAGTCCGGCATCGTGACGGCGAAGAACGGCGGCAAGGTGACGATAACCGCGAAATCCAAGGACAACAGCAGTGTCGTCGCGAAGTGTGTGATCCTTGTCAGGTCGGACAACGTCGGCGCCGGCGGCTCGGAGGGTGTCGGCTTTATTGAATGGTAACGATAATTGACGCAGGCGGGCAATCACTCCTATATATTTATATATTATAAAGTGGTTGCCTGCCTATAAAAGTTGAATGAAAAGAAAATGTCTGAATAATGAGAAAAGTATTGTTCGTCGTTTCAGCCTTCGCGGCTATATTCATAACATCCTGCTCGTCAGAGGTCAAGGATGTGGCAAAGAAAATCAAGGATCCTGTTTTCCGCGCTTATTGCGTTTCGTCGATGGATCTCGACGGAGACAGGAAGTTGTCATTGTCTGAAGCGGATTCCGTCAAGTCGATCGATGTATCGGGCCTCGAAGTCAAGTCACTGGCAGGCCTTGAATATTTCAGAAACCTGAAGTCGCTTGACTTCTCCGGCACCCGTGTGGAGTCCTTTGCCTTCCAACTCCCCGCCCTTGAGATGTTCAAGTGCGCGAATAACGAGAACCTCACCGCTCTTGATCTTACGGACTGTCCTTCCCTGTCTTTTGTCTATGCGTCGCACACCGGCGTAAAGTCGGTGGCTCTCGGCACCCAGACCGGTTTGTACAGGCTTTGGATTGACAACACTCCAGTCTCGGCGTTGGATATCACAGCCTGCCCGAGACTGAACAACGTAAATGTGCAGTCCTGCCCGAACCTGAAGGAACTGACCTTCTCCCCGGAGGTGAACCAGAATATCCTCTATCTCGCGAAGGACGCCGCCCTTGTCGTAAAATAGTGGGTTTTAAGCGGGAAGGACTGTCCCATCGGCAGGTTTTTGCAATCAGTCAGAGCGTTATGAATATGTCAGGCCCTTTCTTCAAAAGGCCTAAATAATTGATATATTTTGCAGATTGGAAAAATTGTCGTAATTTAGCGTCGATAAATGTGCAATTTATATTCAATAATATTATGAAACGTATTTTTGCGATTCTTGCAAGCGCAGCGCTTGTTGCTTCTCTGTCCGTAGCGAACGCACAGAAGAAGGACTTTGACCCTTATTGGTTTATGCAGCTTCAGGGTGGTGCGGCTCACACAATCGGTGAGACCTCATTCTCTGACCTTATCTCTCCTTCAGCCGCTGTTTCATTCGGCTATCAGTTCTCGCCTGTTTTCGGCGCAAGGCTGAATGTCAATGGATGGCAGGGTAAAGGCGCGGTGAACGGCCCTACCACTGTTTACAAGTTCAATTATGTTGAAGGTGCTGTTGACCTTATGGCTGACATCGCTTCGATCTTCGCTGGTTACAAATATGACCGTACCCTCAATCCTTACATCTTCGGTGGTGTCGGCGTGAACTACGCTTTCAACAACGATGAGGCTGTGGCCGTAAAGGACAAGTTCGTTGACGGTTATCTTTGGGAGGACAACAAGATCTCTCCTGCTTTCAGAGCCGGTGCCGGTCTTAACATCAGACTCACTGACGTGATCGCCCTCAACCTCGAAGGCAATTGCAGCTTCCTTGACGACCACTTCAACTCAAAGAAGGGCTCAAAGGCTGACTTCCAGATCAAGGCTGTCGCAGGTCTTACCTTCAGCTTCGGCAAGGCGAAACCAGCTCCTGCACCAGTTCCTGTTCCGGCTCCTGCACCAGTTGTCAAGCCAGAACCAGAACCAGAGCCAGTAGTTGAGGAGAAGGTTGAGGTTGAGCCAGCATTCGAGTCTCTTACCCGCAACATCCTCTTCGTCATCAACAAGTGGGACATCCGTGACAGCGAGCAGATCAAGATCGACGAGGTTGTCGAGGCCCTCAAGGCCAACCCTGACACCAAGGTTCGCGTATCCGGTTACGCTGACAAGGCCACTGGTACAGCCAAGAGAAACCAGTTCCTTTCTCAGAAGAGGTCTGAGGTTGTCGCCGAGGCTATCGTGAACGCCGGCATCGACAAGGACAGGATCATCACTGAGTACTTCGGTGACACTGTCAATCCGTTCGAGACACCTGAGGAGAACCGTGTTGCCGTCTGCCTCGTTAAATAATTGTGGCTCGGTAATTGAATATACAAAAAGGCTGGGTTTCAAACCCCGGCCTTTTTTTGAGAATAAAAGAACAACAGTTAGTTAATAATTACATTTTATTATGAGAATTGTACGTGTTACTGGCAGG
>CAVCRL010000014.1:0-27303 GCA_963604455.1 Lachnospiraceae bacterium
CGATTGATTATGTGATACCGGCTAACGACGACGCTACGAAGTCGATCGAGACCATTATGACTGTTCTCTGCAAGGCCATCGAAGAGGGTCTGAGCGAGAGAAAGCTTGAGAAGGAGAAAGAGGCTAACAACGAGGCTGCCGAGGGTGAGGCTCTCGCAAACCCTACAGGCAAGAAGCTCCGCGCCCGCAAAAGCGCGAAGCCGGTTGACGTAGAGGCTGAGGCCGCTCCTGCGGTTGAGGCTCCGGCTGCTGAGGAACCAAAGGCTGAATAATTAAAGGAGAACGAGTTATGGCAATTACAGCACAAGACGTAATGAAATTACGCAAGATGACATCCGCTGGTATGATGGATTGCAAGAAGGCTCTCGCCGAGGCTGAGGGTGACTTCGAGAAGGCAGTCAACATCATCCGTGAGAAGGGTAAGCTCGTCGCCGCCAAGCGCGCCGACCGCGAGACCTCCGAGGGTGCGGTTCTCGTCCGCATCCAGGGCACAAAGGGTGTTATCGTATGTCTCGGCTGCGAGACTGACTTCGTTTCCGCGACTCCTGACTTCAAGGCTCTTGCCGCAGAGATAGCTGACGCCGCTATCGCGTCATTCCCTGCCGACATCGAAGGCCTGAAGGCCAGCAAGTGCTCTAACGGTCACACTGTCGAGGAGGAGATCTCCGCCCAGACCGGCAAGACCGGTGAGAAGCACGTTCTCGCTTACTATGCCGCTCTTGAGGCTCCGTTCATCGGTGACTACGTTCACTTCAACGGAAAACTCGGCGCCATTGTCGCTTTCAACAAGGAGATTCCTGCCGAGCTCGGCAAGGCTGTCGCCCAGCAGGTTACCGCTATGAACCCTGTTTCTGTCTCTCCGGCCGACTGCCCTGCCGAGGTGGTTGAGAAGGAGCGTGAGCTCGCTGTCCAGAAGACAAAGGACGAAATGGTTCAGAAGGCTGTCGAGGCCGCTCTCAAGAAGGTCGGCATCAACCCTGCCCACGTTGACAGTGAGGATCACATCGAGTCCAACACCGCCAAGGGTTGGATCACTCCAGAGCAGGCTGAGCAGGCCCGTGAGATCATCAAGACCGTCTCCGCCGAGAAGGCCGCCTCACTCCCTGAGCAGATGATCCAGAACATCGCCAACGGACGTATCCAGAAGTTCTTCAAAGAGCAGACTCTTGAGGAGCAGGATTTCGTTCAGTCTGACGAGAAGGTCTCAGTTGCCGCTTACATCAAGTCTGTTGACCCTGAGGCAAAGGTTGTCGCATTCAAGAGATTCTCTCTCAGCGACTAAGGTTCGCCAGTGAATATAAAAAAAGAGGATGGGCGTCGCTCATCCTCTTTTTTTTGCTTCCGGCACATTACAATGTCGGAGGTGTGCATTGCGCGTCGGTGAGCACTCCGGACCTGTTGTCGGCCACGTCCCACCAAACACGGTTGCTGGTGTTGTCCTCACCGCCTGAGAGCTGCTTTACAGCCTCAAGATAGTTGTCCTTGTTGTAGGCGATGTCGGTGTCTGAGTAGT
This sequence comes from Lachnospiraceae bacterium, assembly GCA_963604455.1. GTDB lineage: Bacteria > Bacteroidota > Bacteroidia > Bacteroidales > UBA932 > Cryptobacteroides. The sequence goes on from CAVCRL010000014.1 coordinate 1,514, forward strand.
AACCGATACGGTAAGGATAGTGTGAGTTGCCAAGGATCTCGGCTCCGGGACCTACCGGAAGATAAGGAATATCAAGCCTTCTCCAGTCTGACCAAGCTTCCACACCATCAGACAGGTAGCTTGCGATCCATCTCTGTATGGCGATCTTTTCGATGCCTTCAGCCGCATTGTACGCCACTTCCGGAGAGGCGATATATTCATCGGCTCCGGTTGCTCCCCATTGCTCAAAGGAGGCTCTGATTCCCGCCTCGTAGAGGCTCTTCGCATCGGCTGAGATCCATCCACGGTAGGCGGCCTCGGCTTCGGTGAGCAGAACCCTGGCCGTAGGGATGACTGGGAATGTCGCGTCAACGGCCAACATCTTGTTGCTTATGCTGCAGCAGCAGTTGCTGAAAGCTGACACAGCGTTGTTGTCGGAAAGACCGAACGGAACACCGTAGAATGAGGAGTGCTGGTCTCTTGGGAACTTGGCCTCATCACGCTTGCCCTTGTAGCCCTCGATGTCGAAATAGCTGAACATCCTGTTGTCTTTCAGGGCTTTCATCTGCTCTACGATGAAATAGTTAGGCACGGCGTTGAATCCTGCGGCGGAGTAATCCGGTGAGCACCAGTAATAGAGTCGGTTCCAGGTAAGCTCATCGTAACTGTAGTAAAAACCGTCGGACTCACTTTCCATACCACCGTCATTGTAGGCGGCAGCGAAACGGGTCTTGCCTACCGCCGGAGCCACATCACAAAGCTTGATGGCAAGCAGCATACGCAGGGATGCGTTGAACTTCTTCCATTTCGAGATGTTTCCGTTGTAGAGGATGTCGGCCGAGCTCAGGGACTCACTCTCGTCAAACTGCTTGTAGGCCTCGGTCAAGGACTCGTCAAGCTGTGTGTAAACTGACTCCTGGGAGTCGTAGGCCGGCTTCCAGTTGTCCTCGGAGGAACCTTTGAACGCTTCCGAGAGGATGATCGGACCGTATATGTCGGTGAGCGACATATAATAATAGGCTGCGAGTGTCTTCGCCACGGCTATCTGGTTGGCGTTGGATCCGAAGGATTTCACATTGCTCAGATCCCTCTGGCTTTCATCCTCGTTCATCTGAACGATCATATTCAGATTTTTGAGAGGGTAGAGGTAGAGATTGCCCGCCGAGTATTGGATCGTGGTTCCGAGAGGACCGTACTGATTGTTTTTGGACTCCGACAGATAGCCGGCCCATTCCTGCTGCCAAGGGTCGTAGCCATTGGTGGTTGAGCCGAGGACAAAGTACGGAACGTATTGGCAGGCATAGCTGAACAGATATTCAGTGAATGCCGTGGACGGTTTGTTCGGACTTTTGTTGATGTCGCCGAAGTCCGTGACATCACAAGAGGAAACCAATGCGGTGGCGAGAACCGCGGCTGAGCATAATATCTTGTTTATGTTTTTCATAATATTCATCTCCTATGCTTTAGAAAGTAAGATTGATTGTGAATCCGAACGATCTTGTTGACAGAGCCTGGCCTCCCTCAAGGTAGTTGTAGGAGACTCCGGCGATCTCGGACGGGTCAAGGTTCGGGCACGCCGAGTAGATGAGCCAAGGGTTTGTGGCGACGAGGGCGACGCTGGCGTTGGTGAGCCCGATTCCCGCCTTCTTGAGGATCTTGCCCGGGATGTCGTACCGGATGGAAACCTCGCGGAGCTTGACGTAGGTCTTGTCGTAAACCCAGTTGTCGTCGTTGTAGTAGGCGAGGTAGTGGTAATATCTGTATGCGTCAACGTAGCCTGAGAGCGGATTGCCGTCGGCATCGACTCCTTCCATATAGACACCTCCGCCGGTGGCGACAGGCTCACGCTCGTTCACACCTCTGTTGTTGACTTTGGCCGTGGAGGCGAGCACACCGGATCCGGTTCCCCACATATTCGTCCAAGAGACGATCTGACCGCCGATGGAGAAGTCAAGGGATGCGTTGAAGGTGACGTTCTTGTACCTGAAGGATGTTGAGAATCCTCCTGTGAAGTCCGGCTGGACGTTTCCTACTTCCTTCTCGACACCTCTCTCCCAGGTCGGCCTTACGTCTCCCCAGGCGGCGTTGCCTTTCTGGAGGACCGGTTTGCCTTCCTCGTTGGTCACCCAGCGTGAACCGGATGAGATGACGCCGATAGGCTTTCCTTCGATGGCCTTGAGATACCAGGCATCGTAGAATTTGGTCCAGTAGATAGTGTATTCAGACTGATCCGGGGCAAGGCGGATGAGCTTGTTGTTGTTCTTGGTGATGTTGCCTGAGAGCGTCCACTCGATGTCACGTGTGCGGACCGGTGCGCCGCCCAGGACAACCTCGATGCCTTGGTTGCGTACCATTCCGGCGTTGAGCTTGCGGAAGGCATAGCCGGACTGTGGCAGCACGTTGGCTGAGATGATGTCGTTCTTGGTGTCCTTGCGATAGACGTTGATGTCACCGAAGAGTCTGTTGCCGAAGAGTTTGAACTCTGTTCCGACCTCGTATGAAGTGGAGATGGTCGGCTTGATGGAAGGGTTGACCTGAGTCCTTGGTTCGTACATTGTCGTGAGACCGTGCGCCTTGGTGCCCACCTCGTAGGTCGGGTAGATGTTGTAGGCACTGAGGGTGGATCCCACCTGTGCCACTGAGCCTCTGATCTTCCAGAAGTTGAGCCAGGACGCGTCGATCAGCTTGCTGGCCATAAAGGAAACTGAGCCTCCTCCGTAAAGGAATGAGTTGTTGCCGTTGGCCAGGCGGGAGTCGATGTCATAACGGATGGAACCGTCAAGGTAGAGGAGGTCGTCCCAGCCAACCGTGGCTGTGCCGAAGAACGAGCGGGTCTTGAAGTGGGTCTCTTCGTTGTTGGTGCTGTAGGTGCTTGCCGACGCGGCGAGGTTGAAGAATCCCGGAACCGACAGCCCGCCGTTTGTGTAGCTGTTGAGGTAGAAATAGTCGTACTTTCTCGTCTCCGCGAAAACGGCTGTCTCCACAGAAAGACGGTTGTCAACGAAGTGGTCGTTCCACGTGGCGTAGGCCTGGGCAGTGAAATCATTGGCCTGGGTGTGGTATGTTCGGAAATATGGATCGAAAACGGTTGAACCGTTGCCGTATTTAGCATCGTAGCGGCTGGTGACGATATTGTTGTTGACGCGGACGCCGACACGAACGTCTCCAGGCAGCAGTGAATATACATCCGCTGTGACAAGATGGTAGTTGTTGTAGCTGTATATGTTGAAGTTGTACAGGGTTCCGAACGGATTGTCGTGATAGTTGGCCGCGAGGTTCTCCGGGCTGACGATGTTCCAGGTCCTCCAGCTGCCGTCCGGCCTCTGATAATCCTTCAGCTCGCTTATGTCAACGTTGGTCTGGCCCCATTGCGTGAACTCGCAGACAACGTTTCCGGCTTCCGAGTAGCCCTCGGTCGCCGCGTTCTTGGTCTTGCGGTAGCGGTACCTGTAGCTGACATCAGCGTTGAGCCAGCTGGTCGGTTTGAACGAGGATGTCACGCTGAACGAGCGGCGTGTCGCGTTTGAATTGTACATTATGCCCTGACGCTCGACATTGTTGAACGCCACCCTTGTCCTGAATCCGTTCCCTGCCTTTGAGAACGCTATGTTGGTGTTGTTCGTCCAGGCGGCGCGGGTGAGATCCCTCATATCCAGACGAGACTCCCAAGTGTCGGCCTTGCCGTATTTGTCCGAGGTCGGGTCCCACGAAAGACCAGAGCGCACGAGTGTCGTCCCGTCGTAACGAGGCCCCCAGTTCTCATCGTTCTCATTGTCCATAAGATAGGTGCCGTCGTCAAGTTTTGTGAACAGGTTCGTGGCCGATGTCCAGTCCACGGCATCCGGGTCGGATGAGTCGGCGGCTGCCTTTGAGATGCTTGCGGCGCTTGATCCGCCTCCGTAGAGTTTGTTGATGTCAAGATGGTTGTAATATGTCTCGACGGATGTCGTGCTTGAGAATTCGAGCGAGCTCTTGCCGTCGGCCGCTTTCTTTGTCGTGATCACCACGGCTCCGTTGGCTCCGCGTGAGCCGTACAGGGCTGTGGCTGAAGGGCCTTTCAGCACGTTAAGGCTTTCCACATCCTCCATATTCACGGATGCCCTTGAGACGATCGCTCCGTCAACGACGTAGATAGGCTCGCTGCCTTGGGCGTTGCTGTAGGATGTGGCGCCGCGCAGGATAATCTTTCCTTCATTGAACGTGGAACCACCGGCGCCCCAGAACTGCGCGCCCGCGACCTTGCCGGCGAGGGAGTTTCCAAGATCCGCGCTGTGCACCGAGGTGAGTTCCTTGGCGGTCACCGTCTGTGCGGAATAACCGATGGCCTTCTGCTTTCTGGTGAGGCCCTGGGCTGTGACGACAACCTCGTCAAGAAGCTCGTTGTCGGTTGACAGGGTAGCGTCCACAACCCTGTCGGCGGTCTTCTTGACATCCTGCATACCGATGCAGGAAAAGATCAAGGTGCTGCCTGCCGGAACATTCTTGAGGGAGTACTGTCCGGAGATGTCGGTGACGGTGCCGTTCGTTGTCCCCTGAACGAACACCGAGGCTCCCGCGACCGGGAGGCCGTCTTCCGCAGAAGTCACGGTTCCTTTGACGGTGATGTTCTGCGCGAACGCTGTGCAGATGCCTAAGCAGAGGCACAGCAACAAAGAATACATCTTTTTACTCATAAGCCTAAAAAATTTAGTTAAACATAGACTCTAATATTATCATAGTTTGTTTAAGTGCTTGTTTTGCTACAGGAATATGCTTTAAAATGCTTACGGAACGTAATTTATTAAAGCAATGACTCCTTGTAGCCGCAAGAGGCTCAATGGATTTGAGGCGAAAAATATGTAATATTTCTGAATATTCCAATAGGGATATAAAATTTTAATACGCTGCTTTATAGGTGTTTTAACCGTTTTGTAATTATTATGATTTTGTCTGTTGAGGGCAAAATCTTACGATTGTTAAACAAGCACATTAGCAAAATTACGATCTGTAATGAAAAAATATTAATGAAAATTTCTCATTTATTTGCGTCCTTCGCTATGCGCGCGGCCATTGTGAGCGGATTTTGCCTAACTTTGCGGTATGGAAAACAAACGGTTTTTGGAATGCTGCTGCACTGACGCGGCGGAGGCGTCCGAGGCTCAGAAAGGCGGAGCCCGGAGGGTGGAGTTGTGCGAGGATCTGCCTTGCGGGGGTGTAACCCCGAGCAAGGAGAACATCAAGGCGACCCTCGGGGCCGTGAATATACCCGTGAATGTGCTGATCCGGGCGAGGGGAGGGGACTTCGTCTATGATGAGTCCGAGATCCTGACGATGATCGGATCGGTGAGGATGTGCCGGGAACTTGGGGTGAACGGTGTTGTGGTCGGAGCCTTGCGGAAGGACGGGAGTGTCGATGTGGAGGCTGTCCGTCGGCTCATAGCGGAGGCTGATGGGCTCCATATCACGTTCCACCGCGCTTTCGATGAGTGCGCAGATCCGTTCGCGGCGTTGGAGGACATCATCGCTCTCGGGTGCGACAGGCTTCTCACGGCCGGTCACACTTCCAATGTCAATGACGGAGAACTCACTCTCAAAAAGTTGAATGAAAAGGCTGCCGGCAGGATCACCATACTCGCCGGCTCTGGAGTGAGGCCGGGCAACATCGCCCGCTTGGAGGCCTCAACGGGCTGCAAGGAATTCCACTCATCCTCGCACGGTGCTGACGGCAGGACCTCCAGCGAAGTCGTCGCCGCGATGGTTGAACGTACGATTTGAATATTCGGTGCTTCGGCAGGCCCGGCAACCGAATTTGGTTTCCCGGTCACTGAGCCTGTCGGAGTGACCTATAATAATAAATGAATATGTCAGAAGAACAACAGAATACACCCCAGAATGAGGTCTCCTTATGGCAGATCTTTCTGGTTTTCGCCAAGCTCGGAGCCTTCACCATCGGCGGAGGCTACGCGATGATCCCGCTGATCCGGGACGAGATGATAAAGAGGGACTGGATGACCGACGAGGAACTCCCGGACATCATAGCGATGGCCCAGTCCGCCCCGGGAGTGCTTGCGGTGAATATGTCGATTTTCGTGGGCCACAAGCTTCACGGAGTGAAGGGCAGCGTTGTAGCGACCCTCGGATCGGTGCTCCCTTCGTTCATCACTATCCTGCTTATTGCTATGATATTCACAAACTTCAGGGACAATCCCGTTGTTGAGAGAATATTCAAGGGCATCCGTCCGGTCGTGGTGTCACTGATCGCCGTGCCGATGATCAATATGGCCCGGAAGAACAACAAGACCTGGTGGGCCTGGGCTATCTCCATCGTGACACTTTTCCTTGTGGCGTTCCTGAGCTTCTCGCCGATCTACATCCTGCTTGTCCTGATTGTGGTCTCTGCCGGCATCGCTGTCATCAAAAACAAAAAGGAGGCGGAAAATGACTGAGCTTGCTCTTATTCTCCAGCTTTTCTGGGTTTTCTTTGTCATAGGTCTGTTCACCTTCGGTGGCGGCTACGCTATGCTGTCGTTCATCCAGACTCAGGTCGTTGTCGCTCACGGATGGCTGTCCGAGAGCGCTTTCACCGACATCGTGGCCATCTCCCAGATGACCCCGGGACCGGTCGGAATCAACTGTGCCACATACGTCGGCTATGAGGTCCTGCATCAGGCCGGGGCAAGCCACATTGTCGGGATCCTCGGCTCGCTCTCTGCGACGTTCGCCGTGATACTCCCGTCCTTTATGATCGTGCTGGCCATAGTCAAGTTCTATACGAAGTTCAAGAACAGCCGTGTCTTCGCCAGCGTTCTGAGCAGCCTCAGGCCTGCGGTCGTGGGTCTTATCGGAGCCGCGGCCCTGATCCTGATGTTTTCCGTGGATTGGAACGGACTCGTGCCTCAGATCAGCATCGTCAAGGAGAATTTCCCGGATTGGATCAGCTGGGGACTGTTCACAGCCGCCGTCATCGCGTCTATGGTCTTCAAGGTCGGACCGATCAAGATCATCATCGCGGGAGGCATTCTGGGTCTGCTGCTGTATTGACCTTTACGGAAATATTCGTATCTTGCAGACCGCATTAATTGAAATCAATAACAAAATCAACTATTTATGAGAAAAATCATCAGAGTCATCGCTCTCTCGCTCCTTCTCGTGCCTTGCGCCTTGAGTGCCAAGGAGGCCGAGACTGCGATCAATGTCATCCCTTGTCCTCAAAACGTGGAGATAGGGAAGGGCACGTTCAAGGCCGCCGGTGCGAATTTCAACTGCGACCAGTCAATCGATGCGAAAAGCCAGGCCGTCATCAAGGATCTTGCCGACCGTATGACGCTTGTCAGCGGAAGGATCAGCTCGTTCGCCACTCCGGTGGGTCTGGGCAAGGACTGCTCCAAGGCTAAGGGCTTCATATTCCTGAAAGACTCTTCGCTGGCCGCTGAGGAATATTCAATAGACATCAACAAGACGCGCTGTGTCGTGCGTGCCTCGGGGTACAACGGCTTCCTTTACGCCGTGCAGACCCTCAAGCAGCTGACGAGCGTGAGCATATTCGGTGAGACCCCGGACGCGTCGGAGAGATTCCTCTTCCCTTGCGTTAGGATCTCTGACAAGCCTCGCTTCGCCTACAGGGGAATGCATCTTGACTGCTCCAGGCATTTCTTCTCCGTCGAGGAGGTCAAGAAGTACCTTGATATTATGGCGGCCTACAAGCTCAACCGCTTCCACTGGCATCTGACTGACGACCAGGGCTGGAGGGCTGAGATCAAGAAATATCCTAAACTCACCGAGGTCGGCGCGTTCAGGAACGGCACTGTGATAAAGAAGGACTGGGGAAGCAATGATGGCGTCCGCTATGGTGGCTACTACACTCAGGAGCAGATGAAGGACATTGTCGCCTACGCTGACAGGCTCGGCATCATCGTCATCCCTGAGATCGACCTGCCGGGACATATGATGGGAGCCCTCGCCGGCTATCCCGAGCTTGGCTGCACCGGCGGCCCTTACGAAGTCTGGACAAGGTGGGGAGTGTCCGATCAGGTCCTTTGCCCGGGCAAGGAGGGGATGTTCACCTTCCTTGAGGACGTGTTCACCGAGCTTATGGACATATTCCCTTCTGAATATATCCACATCGGCGGCGACGAGTGCCCTAAGGCGGAATGGGAGAAATGCCCGGCGTGCCAGGCCAGGATCAAGGAACTCGGCATCAAGGCCGACGGACATCACACGGCCGAGCAGTTCCTTCAGAGCTATGTGACCGCACGCGTCCAGAAGTTCCTCAACGACCACGGCCGCAAGATCATCGGCTGGGACGAGGTGCTTGAAGGCGAGCTCGCCAAGGGTGCGACAGTTATGTCCTGGAGAGGCACTGACGGTGGCATCAAGGCCTCCGCTATGGGCTTCGATGTCATTATGACCCCTAACACCTACTGCTACTTTGATTATTACCAGTCGCAGGATCAGGAGAAAGAGCCATTCGGCATCGGTGGCAACCTCCCTCTTGAGAAAGTCTATGGCTATGAGCCTCTTGACGGCTTGAACGCGGACCAGCGGAAGCATATTCTCGGAGTGCAGGCCAATCTTTGGACAGAGTACATCGCCACTCCGGAGCATCTGGAGTATATGCTCCTGCCTCGTATGGCGGCTTTGAGCGAGGTGCAGTGGTGCGCTCCAGAGGTCAAGGACATAGAAAGGTTCAAGTCGGCCCTTAAGGCGGAATCCTTCAGGATCTACGACACCCTGGGCTACAACTACCGCAAGTTTTAATTTTTATGAATATGAGAAAGAACATTTTCACACTCCTGGCCTGTGCCGCTGCCGTGGCTGTGGTCTTCGGTTGTTCCAACGGGGCGAAAAGGGCCGCGGCTGAGGCTGAGGCCGCCGCGGAGCAGGCTCGCCTGGATTCAATCGCCGCCGCAGAGCAGGCCGCAAAAGAAAAAACAGCTATGGACATCATCGCGACATTGCCGGAAGAACCGGTTTTCGACATCGTGACGAACTTGGGCACGATCAAGGTAAAACTCTACAGCAAGACCCCGAAGCACCGCGAGAACTTCGCTAAACTGGCATTGACGGGTTATTATGACAGCCTCCTGTTCCACCGTGTGATCAACGGCTTTATGATCCAGGGCGGAGACCCTTACACCCGTGACACCTCGGCCGCCGCTGTGGCCAAGTACGGACAGGGCGGACCTGGATATACCATCCCGGCCGAGTTCGTTCCTGAATATACCCATAAGAAGGGTGCCCTCGCCGCCGCCCGCAGAGGTGACGTGGCCAACCCGATGAAGGAATCGTCCGGCTCACAGTTCTACATTGTCCAGGACGAGCGTGCCTGCGCCCAGCTCGACGGAGCCTACACGGTCTTCGGGGAAACCGTCAGCGGATTGGACATCATAGATCGTATCGCGCAGGTCGCGACCGACCAAAGGGACAAGCCTTTGATGGATGTAAGGATCAAGACGATCAAGCTTGACGAAAGTTCTGCTCCAAAAGTCGGAACGGATGTTCCAAAAGCAGAATAATTTGGATAATTGCAATAGCAAAATGGCCTAAAAATGCAATTTTCGCCTTTTAGGTCAGAAATACTGACCTTTAGGACAAATTAAAAACATTCAATGTTGCTTGTTTTATAAAAAAGATATACCTTTGCAACGAATAGTTTTTTCATAGGTTAAGTTTTAGGTTAGAATTGCGAACGGGGTCTGCTGTGACAGCAAACCCCGTTCATCTTTTATATCTGCAAGTGATTGGTAATAAAGCAGTTACCCCCCCCCCCCCCCCCATGCCGAAACCGGTCGGAAATCAAGGCGTTTTTCAGCCTTTCAACGTCTCGGAAAATGATGAATGGGCGTGGATAAATAGTCATAAAACTTGCATATTGTTGAATAATTCCGGGCTGTCCCGTCAAAATTTGCGAACATATTCATTAGTGGTAGGATCAAGCCAATCCGCCAAAGAGAGTGACTAAGGAAGAAAGAGTGAATGAAAGGGTGAATGAAAGGGGATAATTTGTATGATAATTTGTATGAAGATAGATTTGGCGTATCAAATAAATGTACTAACTTAGCCGAAAGATATTTCGGCCTGATTGAATGACTGGACTATATGTATTAACCAAATAACTAATAAACTAATGTTTAAATCACACACATTCACCTTGTGCGCTGTGTTGATGATTATACTTCCTTTCATTGCCTCGTCTTGTGGCGATGATGCCGATAGGGTGGGATATAACCGCTTCACTATTAGCACGATAGGTGTTGATCTAATTTCTACGGGGCAATTTGGCTCCGGAGAATCGGCCACTTTCACTGTATTGGCCAGCAATGGTTACACAATCACATCAGATTCGGACTGGCTTTCCGTAGACAAACCGGAAGGCAAAGGGCGTGTCAATGTCACCATCCTCGCTGACAGGTATGATTCCGGAAGCGGAAGGACAGGACATCTTACCGTGACAAGCGGTGACAGGTTCGAGACAGTGACTGTCAACCAGACAGCCACTCCGTTCCCGGCTTACGGCTACACTTATTTTGCCGATGACTTCTCTTGGCTTATTCCGTACGCCACTGCCTTCAACGCCGGAGATTTCATCGCTACGGCGGATCCCGGGGCGAACGCCCCTAACATAGGAGGTTATGCGGCGTCCACTAAACCTGAGGAAAAGGATCTCAAGGACAAGGCGACCGCGCTTCTTCAGGAGATTTCCGACCGTGGCTACACCATCCTGCGTCCGTCCAACAACACAATCTACCTTCAGGCTCATTATTTCAAGATCGGCAAGAGCAACTCTAACAACGGCTTCACTTTGCCGCTGCTTGATCTGTCCGAAACAAACGAGGAGTCCACGTCCATATCCTTGTCCTTTGACTTTGCCGCTCATATGACCGGAAAACTTTACATCGATCAGGTCAGGATAGTGGTTGAGGTTCAGGGGGATGGAGAGATCGCCTTGAACAATGGCGGCTACGGCAAGATCAGCGACCAGTTCGTTCCGGACCAGAAGGACGGAGAGGCCAAGTGGACACGCGCGACGGTCAAAATCTACGGAGTTACCAGTTCTACAAAGATCAGTCTGAGGCCTGCTGATATGGACAATGGCACGAACAGGTGGCATCTTGACAACATCAGCATCGTGAAGATTCCAGGAAAATAACATCAATCTGTTATGAATATGAAAATAAATCAGATCAAATATGCGGCTGTAGCGGCCCTGACACTGTTCTCATTGTCCTCCTGCAAGGAAGACTACGGTGATCCGGATTTGTTCCTGGATGTGCCGGAGGACGAGATCACAGTCACATACGATGGCAAGAACGCTGTCGGAGACATTCCGTCCGTGGAGATTGGCAGCAACACCAACTGGGAAATGGCCGATTACCCTCAATGGGTGACACCAAGTCTGCTGAAATCGGACAGAGGCAGGAACAAGGTGTTCCTGACGTGTGATGAGAATCTAACCGGCACCGACAGGTCTGGAAGTGTCACGGTGTCGGGCGCTGGCACTGAGAAGACTTTCACAATCACACAGAAACTGAAAGTGGATGTCCTCAGTGTGAATGAAAGCTCTTTCGCCGTAAAAGGCAATGGTCTCCTGCCGTCCGGTCTGGATCCGGAGTTCTACATCTTGGATGTAAACAGCGATTGGACAATCACCGCTGACAATTGGATCACGGCGAGTCCCGCTTCTGGTGCGGCAGGACAGTATATTACCGTGAAACTCAAGGTTGCTGAGAACAACACGCCATCCGCAAGAACAGGAGAGGTGAAGATCATCGCCGGAAGCAAGACAGAGACAATTATTGTAAAGCAGGCTGTGGAAGGTGTGACCCTGGACAAGACCGAGATCAAAGTCAATAGGTTGGGTCTTGACGACAATGCCGCGACGGCGTTCCTTTCTCTTGTCGCCGCAGGAGAATGGGTAGCTGAGACCGATTCTTGGATTCATCTCAGCCAGTCCGGCGGCGAAGGTGGAGAGGCAGCCGTAAGGCTGACAGTCACAGTGGATGAGAATCCGTCATTGGTTGACTATCGTACAGGGACGATCACGTTCAGGATCGTTTCTTCAGGAGTCAAGTCAAGTGTGACCGTTACCCAGTCGGCGACAGACTGGAGCGACATCAACATATTCTTCCAGGATGACTTTTCTTGGATGAAACCTTATGTTGACGCGTACAACACCGCCGTGCCGGGAACTATCGGGGACTCCGTTGCCGAACAGACGGTGGCCGCGGCTCCGAATGTCTATTCGTTGACTCGTGGTGAGCTGCTTGTCAAGGAACTTAAAGACAGAGGGTATGTTGATCTCAGATACATCCCGAAGGATTATGAATGCCTTTACGTACAGAATTGCTACTGGAAGATGGGCAAGACAAACTATCACACAGGATTCCAGCTTCCGGCGATGAGGAACCTCAACGGAACGGCCGATGCGGTGGTCGAGTTTGACTGGTGTGCTTGTATGACCGGCAGTGGCAACATCGATAAAGTTAAGGTGGTTGTCGAGATCTCCGGCAACGGAACACTTACCGGTGATCTTGCCGGTGACGGTAAGATCAGCACCGGAGTTGCCAGCACTCAGGCCAAGAAGGAATGGAAGTGGCAGCACATCGCGATTCCGGTAAGCGGCATCGACAAAAACACTGTCGTCAAGATCAGACCTGAACAGATGAACTTGCAGTCAGGCCAGCAGCCAGACCAACAGCGTTGGTTCATCGATAACATCAGCATCAAGAAAGCCAACTAAGGATTATGAATAGTACAACACACACAATAAGGATTATGGCCAAGACGGCCATCCTGTCTGTTCTGCTGCTTCTCGGCTTCGCCATAAACGCGGCCGCGCAGAAGACAACCGTAACAGGAACGGTTCTGGATGACAGAGGGGAACCTCTTGCGGGAACCAACGTAATGATTGTCGGCACGACCACCGGTATGATGACGGACGCCGACGGAAGGTTCTCCATACAGGCGAATAAAGGAGATGTGCTGAGGGTTTCCTTCATAGGATTCCTTGATCAGGACATAACCATCGGGGACAACAATAATCTTAAAGTCGTGATGCGTCCTGACACACAGACTCTTAATGAGACTGTGGTCATCGCTTACGGTACGATGGAGAAAAAGCAGATCACATCCTCGATCACGTCGTTGAAGGCTGACGACCTTGTCGCTGGTCTTGGTGGCTCGACCATCGCGACTGTTCTTCAGGGCAAGGTCACAGGTCTTACGATCTCGGGTGACAACAGCCCGAACAGCTCCAACGACTTCCAGCTTAGAGGCGTGGCGTCTGTCAATGCCAGCAAGGGCCCGCTTGTGGTCATCGACGGCATTCCTGGAGGAGACTTCCGCGCCATCAACAGCGAAGACATCGAATCCATTGACGTGCTCAAGGATGCTTCGGCCGGTGCCATCTATGGAACGAGAGCCGCTGGAGGTGTGATTCTCATCACGACCAGGAAGGCGAAGGAAGGACGGATCTCGGCCAACTACACCGGAGAGTTTTCCATCGAGACCGTCCGCTCGAAGCCCGATATGCTTTCCGCTTCCGAGTTCATTGAATATGGCCTTGGCCAGGATTACGGCTATGACACCGACTGGTATGACGAGCTTCTGAACAAGAATCCGTTCTCACATAAGCACCACGTCAGTGTCTCAGGTGGCTCGAAACTCGCTCAGGTCTATGCATCTTTCTCCGCCTCTGATCAGAAAGGTATCGTGATCGGGGATAGCAGGACAGACTACACAGGACGCCTCAACGCCAACTTCAATATGTTTGACGGTCGTGTCGAGATCCGTGCCAACGGAGAGTTCCGCCAGGCCACACGTGACCGTAGAAACTCTTCAGGTACTTTCAACGAGGCGCTTATGCTGAATCCTACCATCGCTCTTATGGATCCGGACAACGAGTCAAACTACAACGTCTCAGGGGCCGGGTTCGGTGGTTCTGACTTCAACCCGGTGGCTGACATCGAGCTTCGTGAGAACATCGGCCGTGACCAGTGGCTTCTTACCGACGCCGCGATGAAGGTGAAACTCTGGGACGGCCTGGCCGCAAACGCCACTGTTGGTCTGGACAAACGTATGTACTACCAGTACAAATACGTCAAGGCCAGCCATAAAGAATCGATCGATAACGCCCGCAAGGGGTCTGGTTATCAGGGCTATGACAACTCGACACGTGTCAACGTGGAGGCCTATCTCTCCTACGACAAGACTTTCGCCGAGGATCACAAGGTGAACGCCGTCGCAGGCTACAGTTTCTGGCAGAGCAACAGAGAATATTTCAATATGACCAACCACGACTTCACTGTCGATGGTATTGGTCCTTGGGATATGGGTGCCGGAACCTGGCTGAACGAAGGCAAGGCCAGTATGGCGTCCGGCAAGGATCCGAGGGAAAGGCTTCTTTCGATATTCGGACGAGTGAACTATTCCTTCAAGGATAGGTATATGGTTCAGGCAAGCTTCCGCCGTGAGGGGTCCTCGAAGTTCGGTCCTAACAACAGATGGGGTAACTTCTGGGCCGTGTCCGGCGGTTGGAGAATCTCCAGCGAAGAATTTATGAAGAGTGTCGGCTGGCTCAACGACCTCAAGATCAGGGCAGGTTACGGAGTTACCGGTAACAACGGCTTCGGCACCGGCTACAGTGTGCGTCAGTACACCTCATACCTGACTTGGCCTGTCCCTGACGGAGGCGGTTACGCCGCTACCTACGGTAGTGCCAAGAACATCAACCCGGACCTGAAATGGGAGGAGAAGAAAGAGCTCAACGTCGGATTTGACTTCGCGATGTTCGAGAACAGGCTTTGGGGTAAGTTCGATTGGTACAACAGGAATGTGGATGACCTTCTCTATTCCACAGCCGTGCCTCAGCCACCATACATCTACAGTACAATGATGAAGAACATCGGCAGTCTGAAGAACACGGGATTCGAGTTCGAAATCGGTGGCGACATCATCCGCTCCAAGGGATTCGTGTGGTCCGCCAGTATGAGATATTCACACAACAAGTCCCGCATAGAGAATATGGGAGACAACTTCTACCTTGATGAGATGACATTCCCTTCTCCGGGCAACCCTGGAACGGCTGTCCGCCTTCAGAACAACTCCGACATCGGCCAGTTCTTCGTCTATAAGTACGCAGGTCTGACCGAGGATGGAAAGTGGCTCATCTATGACAAGAACGACGAGATCGTTCCGGCCATAGACGGAAAGGTCAACAACCTGATTGTGGAGAATAAGCACTTTGTCGGCAATGCCATTCCTAAGGCGATAATATCGTTGGACAACACGTTTAGCTACAAGGGATTCGATCTCTCGGTCTATATGAGGAGCTGGATTGATTTCGATGTTTACAGCCAGGTCAATATGTACTATGGCCTGCAGAGAGCCAACCAGTACAATGTGCTTAGGACCGCATACACCAAGAACAAGGACATCCACGATGAGAAGATCCTTACCGACTACTTCATCGAGGACGGAACGTTCCTGAAGATTGACGCGGTTAACCTTGGCTACACTTTCAACCTTGCCAAGTACAATCCTTATGTGTCAAAGGCCAGGCTTTATCTGACAGTCAGGGATCTTGCGACATTCACTAAATATTCAGGAGTCGATCCAGAGGTGGACATCAATGGCCTGACACCGGGATTCGAGGAGATTAAGAACACCTCAAGTATGTATCCAAAGACACGTAGGTTCACCCTTGGTGTCCAGTTGACATTCTAAACAGACATAGTATGAAAAATAACATCATAAGAATATTCGCCGCCGGCTGCGCCTTCGCCCTTGCCATAACAAGCTGCGACCTTGACGAGAAGTCATATTCACAGGTGACGCCGGACACGTTCTTCACTGGCAAGGAGAACACTTACGCTGTGCTATCAAGACCGTTCTCACATTGGAAGCACTATATTGACCAAGGTCGTGAAAGGTACAGATGGTGGGAACTCACCACGGATGAGATGTGCTGCCCGACAAGAGGATCGGACTTTTATAATGGAGGTGCCGAACAGCAGCTTTGGTATCATCAGTGGACTCCGGATCATAAATATCTTGAGGCATTGTACAACAACACATTGCAGGGAGTGGCATACGCTCTTGCCGCGAAGGAGGATCTTGAGAAGGTGGATTACGGCGCTCTTGGAATGACCGCAGCCGACAAGGCTGACCAGATGGGACAGCTGGACGGAATCATCGGTTATTTCTATATGATGGGACTTGACCTTTTCGGAGGTCTGCCTATCTACACATCTTCGGCGGATGACATCAAGCCGAGAAGCACAGAGCGTGAACTGTTCGAACACGTTGAGTCTCTTCTGACAAAGGCCATTGAGGAACTCAAGCCTAATTCTTTCAAGGAGAAGCAGGACGGCTATATGAGAAAGGCTGCCGCAGCCATTCTTCTGGCCCGTCTGTATTTCAATGCGGAGGCTTACCTTGTGGATCGGAACACTCCTGACGCACCGGCTGACCTGCAAGGCGTTGACTACTATCAGAAATGCGCTGACATCTGTCAGGATCTCCTTGACGGGAAATACGGAAGATATGCCCTTGAGGAAGACTGGTGCACGGTTCACGGTTTCGACAATGATGTTTCCTCGGAGGCGGTGTGGTCAGTGCCTTGTCAGACAAACTATATTGAGAGCGACTATTGGTTCCGTTATATGATGCCGTATAACATCCATTCATATTTCGGAATAGAGAAGCACACTGCCTACAATGGCTATATGATGACTCCGAGTCTTGACCCTACCGGAAAACCGTACGGGTACAAGCTGGGCGGCACCTATGGCAAGTTCAATGACAGGGATCTCAGAAAGAAGCCTTACCATTACCTTGGCAACAAGAAATATGAAGGGATGTTCCTTGTCGGCAAGCTTGTGAACCCTGACACCGGCGAGGAGTGCCTTGGCAACAGGGAATATGCCGGTAAGGTCATAACCCTTGTGGATCAGGTGGCCAGATTCAGCGAAGGTACAGATCCCGCCAAACTGGAATCGAATATGAAGACCGGCGAGGAGTCATCCGGCGTGCGCATCGTGAAATGGCCTGTGCCTAATCAGAAGGATGTGGACATCAGGTGGGATCCGGACTTTGCCTACATTAGGTTCACTGAGGTTTACTATATGCTTGCCGAGTGCAAGATGAGGAAGGGAGACAAGGGCGGAGCCGCTGATCTCATCAACGAGGTGAGGGCTCGTAACTTCGCCGGTCGGTTTGATCCTGATCCTGTGACCGCCGCGAATCTGGATATGTACAGGATGCTTGATGAATGGATGATCGAGTTTGTTGGCGAGGAGCGTCGTCGTACGGATCTTATCCGTTGGGGACAGTTCACAGAAGGGGAATGGTGGGATCATAAGCCGTCAAAAGACAAGTGGCTCAACAGGTTCCCGATTCCTACGAAAGCCATCACCGCTTCCTCGGGATTGGTTGAGCAGACTTATGGTTACACCGGCAGTGTGGAGGCTGAATAATGAACGGACTCTTTAGAACATTACTTATCGCCTTTGCGTTGGTCTTAAGCCTTGTCTCCTGTCAGAAGGACGATAAGGGGATCAGCGTCAAGGACGGGATGAATGTGGTCGGATATGTCAAGGATACCAAGGGAAATGCCATTCCTGGTGTCGTTGTTTCCGATGGTGTGAACTGTGTCGTGACCGATGATCAGGGAATATACCAGATGAAGGCTGCCAAGGGTACCCGCAGGGTGTTCGTGTCCGTGCCTTCTGACTATGAGATTCCTATGGGTGCTGATAACCTGCCTAAGATCTACAACAATTTTGTTTTGATGTCCGGCAAGGCCGTGCAGTCCGACTTCACTCTGACCCCGTGCGCCAAGAAAACCGATTTCACGTTGGTGGCGATGGCTGACATCCAGATTGAGGACGCAAGTGCTTATAATGAGCTGAAGACGACCTTGATGCCTAAGATCGCCGATTATGTGAAGACGCTTCATGGACCGGTCTACGGCTATTCTCTCGGGGATATGGTCTGGGACCAGATGGATTTTCTGGACAAGCAGTACAAGGAAGTCATCACATCCTTGAATATTCCTGTGTTCCACGTGATCGGGAACCATGATTTCGATGTCAAGGCGGCCTCTGATGATGCCACGGCCGACTATTTCCGTAAGTCGTTCGGTCCAGTCAATTACTCCTTCAATGTAGGGGACTGCCATTTCATCGGAATCAGTGACCTTGCCTACAAGGCTGGCGACAAGGCCGGTTATGGAAGGGAGATTTCCGCGGACACATTTGAGTGGATGAGACAGGATCTTTCCTACGTGGCCAAGGACAAGATGATAGTGTTGTCTATGCACGTTCCTACCCAGAGACGTTATGTGTCATCAAGTGCGGTCGGGGATGATTTTGGCTATATGAAGAGCGCTCGTGAGCTTTATTCCCTTTTGGATGGCAGGCCTGTCCTGATTCTCTCCGGACACCTCCACAAGAGCTACACCGTGACGATCGATGAGATGAAGGAGGAACATAACCACGCGGCCGTGATGGGTGAAGGCTGGAGCGGTAATGCTTTGGGAATATGCAATGACGGATGTCCGAGAAGCTTCTTCATCTATAAATTCAGCGGCCCTAAGCTGGTTGACCAGTACCAGAAGGGGATTCTGTACGACAAGAACTTCCAGATGCGTGTCTATAAGCCTGGCGAGTGTGACAAGATGATTGACGCATTGAAGATCAAGACCGCCTCCAAGGGCGATATGGTCATCAACATCTTCAACTGGCACTACAACTGGACAGTAAGTGTTGATGAGGACGGAACGTCCACAACCTTGTCCAACATAAAAATCCAGGACCTCACCGCATACAGCGTGAACTACAGCCACAACTGTGACCATATGTTCAAGTACACTCCGAAGTCCTCGACCTGGCGAAAGATCACGGTGACCGCCAAGGATCCGTACGGCAACGTCTACACAGAGTCTGTGACACATTAGTCTGTTGAACATCACAGCATTAAGCCCGACCTGAGATGGCCGGGCTTTTTGGTTCCTTTTTTATATATTCACGTCCAGACCTTACTGCTTGAGGGAAGGGGTGGAGTCCGGGGTGAAGTCGTTGGTGGAGTTGTTGGTGTCGATCAGCTTGCCGTCTTCGCCTCTCTTGCGGAGGACGGATTTGCCGAAGCGCTCAGGGTCCTTGTCGATCTTGCCGCAGTGTGTCCAGCCGGCGTCGATGGACTCATCCCAGCTGGTGTACTGGAAGTTCTCCTCGATGGCGGTGTTCACGCCGTCCAGAACCCAAGTGTTAGGAATCTTGTAGGCACTGGAAATATTCATCTCGTAGTCTCCGGCGAGGGAGTGGTTGATGTATTTGCCTTCCCACTTGTAGCCGGCGAGGTAGGATTCCTTTGTGACACCGTAAGGTGGCATAGAGATGATGTAGCCCTTGAATCCTCTGTCGTGGAGAACCCAGATTGAAAGAGAGTAGGTAAACCAGATGTCAAGGTTCGGCACATCCGGGTTGTCAACATCCTGATTGGCTGCGGAAGTGGACTTGTCATACCATTCGAAATCAGCGCCGCTCAGATCGAATGAGTTCGGATTGGTCTCCAGATGGTTTTGGGCGTTGTTCGCGATGATCAGGGATTTACCCGGCTCCACTGGGACATCGTGCCCGCCGCCAGGAATGACATATACGGTTCCAACACCACAGGCTTCTTTCTTGATCGGATCCAGGAACTCAAACGGAGTCTTTGTGGAAGAAGCGTACTTCGCCTCTGAGATCATAAGCCCGTCAAGATAGAGAAGCTCGTCGGAATTGTTCGTGATCTTGAAGTACTGGTCACCGTGGAACTTATCCGGACTTCCGGTTGTAGGAAGAGCGTTGCTGGTGAAGAACACTTCCTCGATAAGAACCTCGCCCGGCTCGATGTTTCTCCAGCTTTGCTCCAGAGAGACTTTCTCCAATTCCGCTCCGGCGGTTGTCTTGAGGACAACATCAGCCGTACGGTAAGCGTCAGTCCTGTTGGTGTCAAGCTGAAGGACGACACTGTCCTTTCTGGTCTCGGCCACGGAAATCCATTCCGGAGTCTCACCTACTTCATACACATAGCCTTGAACGGCAGGGAAAGCGACTCTGCCACCTTTGCCTCTGACCTTCAAAGCGGAAGACTCCGGCTGCTCCGGCGGAACGGGACCGTTCTGGGTGATCTTGAAAGATTTCAGTCCGAAAGCCGTGTCGAATGTCAGCGTAGAGGTTCTCGGGGCGGCATCCTCGTAAGGCTCGACCGTGACGGTGACCTCCGTGTCGGAACTCCCGCTGAGGGCTGAGACCGTGTACCAAGTGTCAGTCTGCGGCACCTGTGCCGTCCAGTCTCTGTTGGTGGAGATGAAAACTTTCTGCTCGCCACCGTTGGCGTCAAACTTCAACTCCTCGGTTGAAATTGTGAAGACCGGATCTTCATCTTTGCAGGCCGCAAGCGCGAGCGCTGCCGAAAGGATCAAAAGTAACTTTTTCATAATCTATTAGTTGTTAACAATAATTAATTTCTTATTCTAAAACGCAAGTCCTATCGCGGCGGTCAGAAACTTCGCGTGCCCAAAACCATCAATGGCTCTGAACGTGAAGTCCGGCCGGAGGAAAACGGCGGTGTTCTGCCCGACCTTGCGCTGGATTCCAAGGCTCAGCCCGGCTGTCGTCCGGTCCGAGGTGATCATCGAATGAAAATGCTCGTAATGATCCAGAACCCTCGCTTCAGTGTACTCCGCCGGAATCGAAAGCGTCCCGTCCAGCCCGAATGCGTGGCAGAATCTCACCTCGGCGCTGAACAGCCACTCCTTGCGCGGCTTCCTCAAACCAGCGTTCAAACCCGCCTCCGCAAATCCGAAGGCCATCTCCCTTTTCGGGAATATGTACTCTGCGGACGAGCGGTAATATTCAAAGTCAGGCGTTATGCTGATCGTCCCCGCGGCTGACGGAATCTCCATCGCGCCTTTCAGGTTGGCGGACAGAATCCGGTTCCGGTACATAGTCAAGGAACCCAACACCGCATATTCCTTGTTCTTGCCAGTGTCGATGATGTTCTCCGTGCTTTGCCGCAGCTCGTAGCCTATCCCGGCGAGGATATTCCATTTAATGGAGCCGCTGAGCCGTTTGTAACCGACGAGACCTTCCACTTTCTGAATCCACAGATCCGTGATCGGCACTTCATTGTTGGCGACCAGCAGACATTCGATGCCCAGACTGTTGTAGGACAGCAATCCGGTCCAGCCATCGGGATGACCAGGCGTGACAGTCGCGGAGACTTCCCAACCGTGGCCGTTGTACCTGCTTGAAGTGAAGTCCCCCGCACCGTCGAATCTGGCGAAATGGCTTCCCAGACCAGTGAAATGCAGTTCCGAGGTGTTCGCCCCAAGCGGATCATAGAAACTGACATCCTGCGACTGTTTGTAAACCCTGAACGCGGCGTTAAGGTCAAAGACATAGCCTTTGGCCGCGATTCCACCAGTCAGCGCGGCGTTCAGGTCGGATGTGACCGATCTTGGACGCGGATCCACCTGCCGGAACTCGTGCAGAGCCCTGTAACCACCGTAAACCCCGATATGCGCCTTCCCGATCAGCCTGGACCAAGCCCCGTAGAATGAATATTGCTCCTTCTGGAGATTGCCGCCGATCGTGTCCACCATCACATCCGGGTAGAGCAGTTTAAAATCAGAGGTAGAGTTCCAAAGGACGTTCCCTTTCACCCCTCTTGAATATTCCGCCCCGGCCCTGACCGCCGAATGGTTCTGCAATCTGATCAATGAATATACCTTCACCGAACCCTGATCCAGCCCGTCGCCTTCCTGCGGCAGCAGAGCGTCATCCTCACGGCGCAAGTCATAGACCGCCTTGATCTCTGAATATGTCGGGATGTCCCAGAGCAGGAAACTGCCTGCGTTGTGGCCGGCGATCTCGCTTCGCCCCAAGGCACGGACAGGTGACAGATACCTCTCCGAGGCTGAGTTGACATCGGATTTCTCTTGTCCACGGGCCGGTGTCACGGCTGCCAGAACTGTGAATATTATGCAGATGATCCTGTTCATTTCAGTACTGTCAATTCAAGGTTCAAAGTCTCCTTGTCATTCAGCAAGGTCACGGAGGTCATCGGTGAGTTGTAACCCGCGAAACGTACCTTCTTGCGCTGGCCGTCACTGAACACGGCCTTGCCGTCGAAGGAGATCATATATATTCCTTTCCTGAGCTTGACCGTGGCGGTCCCGACCTGGAATGTCGGAATATCATATTCCTGCCTCGT
The DNA here is from genome assembly GCA_963604455.1 of Lachnospiraceae bacterium. GTDB lineage: Bacteria > Bacteroidota > Bacteroidia > Bacteroidales > UBA932 > Cryptobacteroides. Next base: position 23,729 of record CAVCRL010000014.1, read on the forward strand.
GTTGAGGTCCCGGATGAATGACCCGTCAAGGGAATTGTCGACCTCGACCCTTTCTATCCCTGCGCTGACGGACGGGCAGGTCACGTTGAGGGTCACAATCGAGAATACGTTCTGGCCGGAGTCTTTCTCGCACCCGCAAAGGACGACCGAAAGCATCAGGAGAATATTTCGTATGGTTTTGTGTGTCAGCATATTCATTAAAGTTTGAAGTTAAGCTCCATTCCGAAGTACGGCAGGACGGAGCGGCGGACAAGGATGCCCATATTCGTCCTGTAGTCAGGCGATACATCCAGGATCTTGTTCACGAACAGGGCGCAGGAGATCTTGTCGTGGTAGATCTTCTTGGTGGCCTTGAGGTTGATGTTCATACTGAACGGGATCCGGAAATATATTGACATCGAAGGGGTATATTCCCGGATCATCTGCGCCAGGATTCCGTTCGCGGCGGATTCGTCCGTGAAAGGGTGGCTCTCCAGATTCTTGTCGATGTAGGATATCGGGCGGGCGTCTTTCGCCGTGTTCTGGCTTCCGGTGAACCATTGGCACTGGAACGAGGTCGAGAAGATCATCCCGAGTCTCGGGATCTGGGTGTCGAACATAAAGTTCGTATTGAACACCTCACGCAGGAAACCGTCCGTGTCCTTGTAGTAGCCGACGTAAGGGTAGGTCTTGCCGGCCACGACCACCGAAGGCCTGTAATATGTCGGCTGGCTGTTGCTGTACCTCGTTCTGAACCAGGCGCCGCTGACGGTGACCTTGGTCCTTATCGGGCGGATTCTCGGAGCGGACAGGGTGAATTCGATGCCTTCCTTGAGGGTGCGGCTTCCGTTCGTGTTGAATGAATATCCCACCAGAAGCGTGTCCGGAACCCACGGGGTCGTCTCCACGGAAGGCGGGCCGGTAAGGGTGCTCTTGTCAATCGTCTCCTCTTGGTAGTCCTTGTAGATGAGCCGTGTGAACTCGCTGGCGTACCTGAACCCGGAGGTCATATCCTCCCTGAAATAGTCGATGTTGAACGAGAACTCCCTGCCGACCTGCACATCGGCGGCGATTTCCCACTTGAAGTTCCTCGCCGCCTTGAGACCGAAGTTGGTAGGATTAATCTTCAGCACATAGACGTTGATCCTGCGAAGGTTCTCCTCGACAGGCCAGTAGTTCATCTGAGTGACATCGTAATAGATAGGATCCGGATAAAGCTGATCCATCGTCGGGAACTTCGTGTGCCATCCGGCTCCTCCGGACAGTCCGACCTTGACATCCTTGCCGAGGGTTTTCTCCAGCCTAAGGTTCAGCCTTGGGTCGAAGTACGGCTTCATATTCACTGAATATTCCTTTCCGGCTCCCGCCATCGCCGCCACCCTCACTCCGGCGAGCCATTCGGCCTTGAACCCTTTCCCGAAAGTCAAGACGGAATTGTCCTCGATGAAGGCAGACATCTGGTGTGTGGCCGGGATTGAGGAATAGTCTCTCGGGCGGACATTCATATCCACGGAGAACGGTCTCTCGGGATCGAATATGGTGCCTTTGCCGAAGTTCTTGTTGACATTCCACTGCGCTCCGGCCTTGAATGTGTTTGAGATGTTCCTAAAGTCCTTGCGGAACTTCGCCGTGCCGTTGAGGTAGGCGTAGAACGGCTTTCCATCCACTTTCAGGGTAGCCTCGTACTTGTAAGGCACGATCGTGACATCGAACTCGCCCTCCTCCAGACTGGTCGAAAGCGGCATCGGTGAACTATATTCCACAAATTTCCATCTGTCGATCAGGTCTTTCTCGTAGGTCAGGGACCCGGTGATGTCAAGGCTCTGGAAGAACGATTTCAGGCTCTTGCTCCGGACTGTATATTCCCCGCCCAGTGCGAAGCGGCTGTAGTTGGACTTGTAGGTTTCGATCGGGCCGCAGTCGCCGAAGTCCAGATTCTTGTCGGACTTCTGATTGTCGAACGAACCGGTGTAGTCCAGGCTTCCGCTGAGGGTTCTGACAAGATCCCCGGTCCAGGTCTTGCCGATCCTGTAGCTTCCGGTCAGACGCTTGTAGTTCTGTCTCGTGTTCCTTGGATCCGCCCTGGAATCCAAGAAGTTACCGCTGAAGTTCATCGTCAGCTTGTCGGTCTTGCCCCACTCCAGATCCTTGCCGAGGTAGAAGAGCTTGCTTTTCATATCGGCCTTGAAACGGGCCCTGGTGTCGTTGCCGCCCTTGCGCCGCTTGATGTTGACAAGGCCGCTGGTGAGGTCGCCATATTCAACGGAAGGGATTCCGCGGATAATCTCGACGGATTCCACATCCTCTGTGGTGATTGTGCGCATATCGACTCCGGCGTTGACAAACGATGATCCGTAGTTGCTGTAGGCCGGTGTGGTCTGGAGGTTCGCGTCGTTGTTGACCGGAACTCCATCGATGAGGAAACGTGTCCCGAGGGATGAGGTGTTGTAGTTGTCACCGGAGACCGAAACCGCCCTAAGGTCAATTGTCTTCGGAGTTGAGAATGAAGGATCTACGGAGCGTCCTCCCGGCAGCAACTCCAGCAGGTCAGCGAAACTTGACGGCTGAATATGCGCGATCGCGTCCTGCCCGATCCGTGACGAGCTTGTCAGCCCGTGGCTTTCGGTCGCTGTCACCACCACCTCATTGATGGCGAACGAATCTTGGGTTAATGAATATCTTCCGTCCTTCCTTACCGGTGTGGTCAACGTTTTGTAACCAAGACAAGTGATCTGAAGCGTCCCTCCAGTGGCCTTCAGCTTGAACCGCCCCAAAGAGTCAGTGACATCCCAGACCGCCTGATTACCTTTTATGGTCACGGCGGCTCCGGCGACCGGCGAACCGTCCGCCTGATCGACAACGGTGCCGCCAACCTGTGCGAACGCGCTGATAGACAGCAACGTCGCCGCAATGATGATGGTTAATGACTTTATCTTGACTCCAAACACTTTTCGATCTTCTTGTTTAAGACTGCAAAATTACCATCAACCAGAACCTTTATCAATGCCAATAAATTGTGATGGCCTTGATGGCGGTGGAGAATAATTTGCTGAATATTAATAAGATACGCTATTGCCTTGCGTCAAATTCCACTGAAGGAGACCACTCTTTTTACTGATAATTAGGTATTTATCCTCCACTGATACCAACTGTTAGCGATTGTATAAATCTTGCAAAATGAATATTTTTGTAGCGATTTTGGATATAGTGTATTGAGGGGACAATCCCTCCTTTGTGTCGTATGAAACTTTCTGAACTCAAAACAGGTGAGGTTGGCGTCATCGCCAAGGTGAACGGTCACGGGGGCTTCCGGAAAAGGCTTATCGAAATGGGCTTCATCTCCGGAAAACGTGTCGCGGTCGTGCTGAACGCTCCGCTGAAAGATCCTATTGAATATGAGATACTTGGCTATAAGGTTTCGCTGAGGCGATCCGAGGCCGGGCTCATTGATGTCATCAGTGAGGACGAGGCCAAGGCGGCTGTTGACGCGAAGCAGGATGTAACGTCGATCTTTGACGATGACTGTGACGAGGTCGCCGCCCTGAATCTGGAGATGGAACGCCTCGCCAAGGAAAGGCATCACGTTATCCGTGTCG
>CAVCRL010000015.1:0-25716 GCA_963604455.1 Lachnospiraceae bacterium
GGCTACGCCAAATTCGGCGAGACCAACATCCAGCCGGACGAGAACTACACCAACAAGTGCGGGGAATATTTCGACGCCTACGTCAATGCGGTGAAGGAGGCTGGCAACGTTTGGGCCGTGCCCGTGATCGATCTGAACGCAATCTCGGGAATATTCCCGCTCAACCGCTCGCAGAAAGAATATTTCCCTCGGGACAAGGACAGACTCCATCCGACCGATGAGGGACACGGCAGGATCGCCACCGTCCTTATCGCCTGGCTGAGATGCCTCGCCCCGAGGGGGTGATTATTTTTGGCCAATTCTGAGCCTTGCTCCAAATGTCATCACGAAATCGAGCGGACGGTCCTTGTAAACCGTCTGCACGGAAGAGCCGTCATCAAAATGATAACTGACTCCCGGCTCGACATAAAGGCCGAGGTTGCCTGTAAGGTTGGCCTGGACACCGGCGGCGGCGTTCAAAGACCACAACATCGGCTTGACGGTCAGACTCGTGCTGTTCGCACCGTCCTGCCTGACACCTGACACCGTCTCGGTCGTCCTGATCCTTCCGGAGACGCATTTCTCCGCCATTCCGCCGCCGCTGACGTACACCGCGAACCTCTTTGATGAATATGCCGACGCGGTAAGGTTCAACGGAACGCCTAAATACCTGAGAGTCTGATCACTCTCCGTCACCGTGGCACCGGAAGTCTTCGTGAATGTGCTGCGCAGTGTTGAATATGACAGGCCGGATTCAACGCCGAACACCCGTCCCAAAGGTTTGTTGACGGTCAAGGCCACCCTGACCGGACGCCTGTGCTCTGCCTCTGTCGTTACCGGAGCCGAGCTGGAGAACACCGAAGGGGACATTGAGCGGGTCTGAATATTATTTTTCGGCAAAGAGGCCGCATCCATAGATCCCGGATGATCAAACCCAGGATCAGACCCACGGTAGAACATCATCGGATCAAACGACTTCATATCACTGCTTGTGGTGGCACCTCCGGAGAAAGAGACATTGACGTTCACCGGCGAGTTCCCGGATGACTTTTTCGAGGCCGTCTCGGAAAGATACCTGTTCCAGCTTTCATATTCATAACTCTCGCTCTCATTGCGGTTTTCCGTCGGTTGGGATTCTTTGGAGGAAGGGGTCTCCACAACCTCACACTCAGGCTCGGCCGGCAAGGACGCTTCCTTCAATTCAACGACCTCAGGGACAACGGTAGCCTCCGAGACAGCCTTTTCAGCCCGCTTTGAGGAGGTCGTCGACTTGGAACGGGCACGAGCCTTAGGTTTGGCATCGGCGAGAAGCCCATCTGACGCCTGCGTGGCCGTGGATATTCCTTCTTCATCATCCGTTGAAACTTCCGGCCCGGAGACCTCAGGAGCCACAGCCACGACATTGATCTGTCCCTCTGTGGAAGGTACCGGCGGATCAATCAGCCTGATGCCGACAAACGCTCCGACAGCAACCGCCGCCACGGCCGCCACCCCTCGCCAAAGCCAAGGAGGGACAACAACGGAACGACGCTTCCGCTCCGGGAATATGGAAGTCTCGATGTCCTCCCACAGACCCTCAGGGACAGAGTCCTCGAACCCGTCCATCTTGTCCTTAAGATCATCAAACCATTTCTTGTCTTCCATCATATTCTTTTCTCCGTCCTTTTCTTCTTATACTCATTGATCTGTCTCGCAAGCAACGCTCTCGCCCTGTGAAGCTGCGAAGCTGAAGTGCTTTCCGAAATTCCCAGCAACCCGGCGATCTCCTTATGGCTTTTCTCCTCAAACGCATAAAGGTTAAGCACCGTCCTGTACCCCTCCGGCAGCGCCTGGATCATCTTCTGGATCACAGACGGCGGGACCTCCGCGACATCCGGCTCCGGATCGTCCTCCTCCTGGGTGTCAGGCAGATCCCACTTGTACTCGACCGTGTCGTTCCTCTTCCGCCTGCGGATCAGTTTCAAAGCCTCGTTCACGGAGACCTGACGCATCCACGCCTTCAAGGACCCCTCTCCCCGGAACTCAAACTTGTCAAGGGAAGAGAAAATCTTCACGAAACTGTCCTGAAGCACGTCACGCAGATCACTTTCCCCGGGCAGATAGCGAGAACAGGTGGCCGCAAGGTAACGCGAATAGCAGTCATAAATCCGCTTCATCGCCCCCCGGTCACCTTTCCTTGCCTGCTCGACAAGACCGCGCTCCTTGTCTTCAGTAAGTTCTTCCATCAAAGTCAGACACTACTTTCCGGCCAGCTCGAACCGTCCGGAATATTTCAGTGTGGCTTCCTTCTTCTCGTTGTTGATTTCAGTCCAGTGAAGGGTCAGCTCGTCACCGTCCTTGACATCCGGCAGAAGCTCGTCAATCTTGAACGCGACGACTCCCTCGGCCGGGACACAGTGGCCGTTATTGTCACCGTTCACGTCGTGCCTCAGATAGAGGCCGCGGTTCTCCGGATCAATCCCAAGATTGAGGAAGTGAGGCTTCTTGTTTTCCGTTCCCCACCAAGCCGCGAAATGAAGGGTAAGATAACCGTCCTCGCAGACTGTGAGCCAATCCCCGATCAGCGAGATCGCGTCATCAGCGCCGTTCTTGAAGTCATCGGTGTAAAGGACAGCCTTCTTGGTCAGGACAGAATCGATCCAATTGACCTTGACTGATTTGGTGAACGGACCGTTGTTTGCCCCGGAAAGCTCATCATAATTGACCAGAGCCCTTGTCTCGCCCTTGTAAGGGTTCTTCCAGTCAACCGGCAGAAGGGTAGTCTTCTCGTCCACCTGGAAATAAGTCTCACCAGACTCCAACGTCTTGACCGTCACGATAGCCTTAGGACGGACCTCATCATAGGAATAACCGTCGTCACCAACAGAGCAGGATGACACCGCGAAGGCCATCATAGCCCCGGCAAAAGCCAAAGCGGCGAACTTTAATCTGAAATTTTTCATTTGTTTTGATATTTTATATTCATTTATCATAATTTTCAGTCTTCTAAATCCACCAAGAGCGAATTCTTGCGTAAAAATGCGAAAAAAAATTTAACTTGCGCTCCATTTTGAAAAAAGGACTATAAACGGACTTCCGCAGATGAAGAGAGTAACTATGTTCAGAGTGGGAATATCTCTGATTCCGATTCTGATTCTTGTGGCGCTTTTAGCGCTGAACATCAGCATATTCGGCAGTGACGCCATCCTCGGGGCGAGCCAGGTCGCGCTGCTTTTTTCCGCCGGTGTGGCCATCTGGCTGGCTATGTGGCTGTTCAAGGTTCCGTGGCAGGATTTCGAGGAGGCGATCAAAGGCAACATCGGCGATGTGACCACCGCCATCGTCATCCTTTTCCTCATCGGGGCGATCTCCGGGACCTGGACGGTGAGCGGCATCGTGCCGACTTTCATCTACTACGGAGTCAAGATCATCAGCCCGAAGGTGTTTCTCCTCACGGCCTGCATCATCTGCGCGCTGGTCTCCGTCACGGTCGGAAGCTCCTGGACCACAATCGCCACGATCGGAGTGGCCTTGCTCGGAATCGGGAAAGCATTGGGATTCAGCGACGGAATGATTGCAGGAGCGATCATCTCCGGAGCCTACTTCGGGGACAAGATCTCCCCTCTCTCGGACACCACCGTGCTGGCCTCGTCGATGAGCAAGGTCCCTATGTTCGATCACATCCGCTACCTGATGTACACGACGGTCCCGTCAATCGTCATCACGCTCGTCATATTCACAATCCTTGGATTCTCCCACTCCGGAAGCGACTCTTCACTGATCAATGAATATACCAGCGTACTTGAAGCGAAATTCCGCATCACACCTTGGCTGATGGTTGTTCCCGCGCTTACCGCCGTGATGATAGCGAGGAAGATGCCCGCCTTGATCGTGCTGGCCCTTTCCACGGCTATGGCCTCGGTGGCGGCGATAATATTCCAGCCGGACATTGTCAATGAGATCGGCAATGGGATCGTCGGGAACGGCTCCACGGCAAAGGTTATGTTCACCGGCACGATAGAATCCATCTACAACTCCGTCTCAGTCGAGACCGGCAATCCGGAAGTCAACGAGCTTGTCGCCTCAAAAGGAATGCTCGGAATGCTGAACACCGTCTATCTGATCATCTGCGCGATGTGCTTCGGGGCCGCGATGAAGGCCAGCGGAATGCTGCACCACCTCGCATCGATGATCCTTCCGCTGACAAAACGCAGGACCAGCCTCGTGACCTCGACAGTGGTGACAGGAACGGCCCTGAACGGGATAGTCTCAGACCAGTACCTCGCCATCATCCTGACTTCCAGCCTGTTCAAGGATGTCTATGAGAAAGAGGGCTATGAGAACCGGCTGCTTAGCCGGGCCGTGGAGGATTCAGCGACAGTCACCTCTCCTCTCTACCCGTGGAGCAGCTGCGGAATGACACAGGCCACCATCTTGAGCGTACCGACGCTGGCCTACCTGCCATATTGCTTCTTCAATCTGATCAGCCCGCTGATGAGCATAACGGTCGCCGCGATCGGATACAAGATATTCAGAAATGTCAAACAGTAAAGAATAGTTGTCTTTTTGCTCAATTTTGAGTATTTTTGAACAAATATTCGCACATAATGGACAAATTCAGAAAGATAAACAACTTCGACATCAACCTTCTCAGGGAATTTCCCGGATTGACTGAATATGACGGGCAGCTGTTCCTCAATGACACAATCGACGAGGAGTGGCCAAGAAAAATCAAGAATTTCCCCGAACTGCCGGCGAAAATGCGTTTCACGGCGATATTCCTTTGCCTTGGAGGCAGCGCGCATACCAGAGTCTCCGGCAATGACTATATCATCCACGAGAATGATGTCTTTATGGTGAGTCTTGGCAATATCGCCGAGAAAATCAGCATCAGCAATGATTTCAAGGCGATTTCCGTCTCCATTATGCCGGACAGCAAGCTGATGAAGTTCACCTACGGCAGCACTAGATTTCTGAGGAACTCCCTCTATGAGCCAAGCATCCTGACCCTCACGGCGGAGGAAAGCAAGAGAATGGTGTCGTTCTTCAGCACGGTGAAGAATATCATCCTCTATGAAAGTGATATGTTCAAGGAGGAAGCCTTGGAGGGTGCTTCAGTAATGCTTGCCAGCTACCTTTCAGCGAGGATCGCCAACAAAAAGGAGGACACCACCACGCAGCCGATTGTCACGAAATGGAGGAGCAATGAGCTGCTGCGCCGTTTCCTGATCAAGGTCAGCCAGAACTACACGTTTGAGAGAAGCGTGCAGTTCTACGCGAAGCAGCTGTACATCTCGCCGAAGTACTTCGCCCAGATGATCTACAAGGAGTCCGGCAAACACGCGAAAGACTGGATACGCGACTTTGTCATCAAGGACGCCAAGACTATGCTCAAGAGCGGCAACTACACCGTCCAGGAAGTCAGCGAGACCTTGCATTTCGCGAACCAGTCTTTCTTCGGAAAGTATTTCAAGGAAGCGGTCGGATGCTCCCCTAAGATGTTCAAGGAACAGATTACTTCTGATTATTCTTCAGAAGGTCACGGATCTCCTCAAGAAGAACCACATCATCAGGCTTAGGAGCCGGTGCCGCAGGGGCTGCCGGAGCCTCTTCCTTCTTTCTCTGCAACTTAGCCAATCCCTTGATGGCAAGGAATATACTGAATGCGATGATCAGGAAGTTCACTGTCTCCTGAATAAAGTTGCCGTAGTTCAGGGTCACGGCCGGCTTGACAACCTCCGCTCCTTCCATCACAGCCTTGTGGAGGACAATCTTAAGATTCGTGAAATCGAAACCGCCGATGAGCACACCGACGCACGGCATAATGATGTCGTTGACGAGCGAAGTGACAATCTTGCCGAAAGCGCCGCCGACAACTACACCGACAGCCAGATCGACCACATTGCCTTTCATCGCGAAGTCCTTGAACTCGGACCAAAATTTACCTTTTGCCATATCAATCAGTTGTTTTTAAGTGTGTTTCTTACAAATTCCTCCGCCTCGGAGAGGGTCTCGAACTTTCCCACATCAATCAGCCTCAACTCCTTAGGGACTATTCCATAGATCGGATGCCTGGCGCATTCCTGAATATAAAAGTCTGTGATCGAGAAGCGGTCACCCCAACCATCCTCGTCAAAAACTTTGAATATGCCGTCAGAGATGCAGTGAATGCCCGCGAAGGCATATTTCCGGAACTTAGAAGGATCAATATTCCCGTAAGGGCTCTTGACCTCGCCGGTCGCCAGGTTCGTCCATCCGACAAGCCGCATATCGTCATCGAAGAGGAAATATCTCTGAGTCTTGCGGTCGCTGACAAGGATGTTCGAGAGTGCGTCCGGACGGGCCTGCGAGATGAACCAGTCCACGTCCAGGTCAGACAGGATGTCCACGTTGTGAACCAGGAACGGGCTCCCTTCAAGCAACGGACGGGCGAACTTTATCCCTCCTCCGGTCTCACGCAGGAAATCCCTTTCGTCAGAGAACCTGACATCCACCCCAAAGTCATTCTGCTCGTGGGTGTAGCCGATGATCGAGTCCGGGAAATGATGCACATTTATGACAAACTCAGAGATCCCGGCGGCCTTGAGTTTGGACACGACACGGTACAGAAGCGGTTTCCCGTCAATCGGGACCAAGGCCTTGGGCAGAGTGTCGGTTATCGGCTTGAGTCTCGTGCCGAGGCCAGCCGCGAAAATCATCGCCTTCATCTACAGGATCTTCTCAATGTCCAGTTCCCTGTGGGTAACCGTGATCTTTATGTCGAACTTGTCGGCCAGATGCTGGGCCAGATGCTCCGCGCAGTAAACGGAGCGATGCTGTCCACCGGTGCATCCGAAGCAGACCTGCAAATGCGTGAACTTTCTCTCTATGAAGCACTTCACGTGATTGTCCACAAGGTCATAGACATTGTTCAGGAACTTCGTGACTCCCCCGTCGTCCTCAAGGAACGTGATGACCTCCTTGTCCAGTCCAGTGAACTGACGGTAATGCTCGTACTTGCCCGGATTGTTGATCGCGCGGCAATCGAAGACGTAGCCGCCTCCGTTGCCTGTCGTGTCAACCGGGATCCCCTTCTTGTAGGCAAAACTGAACACCTTGACTTCCAAACGTTTGTCCTCAGCGATGTTGTTGAACTGGGACATTGTGGTGAGTTTTGTGAGTATCTCGTTCAGATAAGGATAGTCCTCGAAAGGCTTCTGCAGAAGGCGACGCAGGTTGCCAAGCGCATAAGGGACACTGGCAAGGAAATGCGGCTTCTTCTCGAAATATCCCCGGAAACCGTAGGCTCCCAGAACCTGAAGGGTCCTGAACAGGACAAACAGCCTGAGCCTTTCGTTGAAATGCTCCTCGTTGACCTCGGTGTAGCTTTTCAAGGCCCGTAAATATGTCTGCACCATCTCCTTGCGAAGGTTCTCCGGGTAGCGCGAGCGGGCCTGCCAGATGAACGAAGCGACATCGTAGTAGATCGGTCCTCTGCGTCCTCCCTGGAAATCAATGAAATAGGGTTCGCCGTCCTTCATCATCACATTCCGAGCCTGAAAGTCACGGTACATAAACGTGTCTCCCATATCCTGCATCAGATCCGTCTTTAGCCTCTCGAAATCGTCCTGAAGCCTTACCTCGTTGAACTCCAGTCCGGTAGCCTTCAGAAAGCAATATTTGAAATAGTTCAGATCGAAGAGGATCATCCTCTCGTTGAAAGCCGGCTCAGGATAGCAGACTGACCAGTCCAGCCCCTCGGCCCCCTTGAACTGAAGTTTAGGAAGCATCTCCATAGCACGGCACAGGAGACGGCACTCGTATGAACTATATTCACCGCTCTCGCGCCCCTGGGAGACGACCTTGTAAAGTTGGTCATCACCAAGGTCTTCCTGAATATACCGCATTCCGTCCTCGCTGACAGCCAGCACCTTAGGCACTTTTATTCCTTTGCTGAGGAAATGCGCGCTGAGGCTGATGAACGCGTTGTTCTCCTCGCGACTTGTCCCTATGACACCTATAATGGAGATATTCCCGCCCTTGAGACGGAAATACCTCCTGTTGCTTCCGGAGGAGTTAAGTTCCTCCGTGTCACTTACTTTCTGACCTGTATAACTTTCAAATAAGTTCCTGAGTTTGTCCATTAATGTCTAAACTGTTAATAGAGACTGTTGTAGGAAGCAGTTCTGTTTGAGTAATAATTGTATTGGTTTGCCAGTTTACCGTACATCTGGCCGAGAACCTCAAGGTAAGGTTTTCCTTCCACAAGGGTAAGCCGATAGACAGTGTCATCGACTTTGTAGAAGTCCATCCCGTCCATCGTTATTGTGTCGTAGTCATCAGGAAGATCCTCGACAAGGGCTCCGGCCGGAGGGACGATGACCTCGTACTGGCCGTTGGAGTTGACGATGTAGAAGACTCCGTCCTGATAGTAGTACGGCTGGTTGGCGTAGGCGTAGCTCTGCACAAGTCCGAGCCGGTCCGCAAGAGTGTAGGCGTTGTCGGCCCTCGTTGAGTTCAACGCGAACGCGTTGTTCTGGGCGGCGATGGTGGCGTTGTTCTGGGCGATTATCCTGTTCTGCTCCTCGATGATCCTGTTGTTGGCGTCGATGGCGCGGTACATCCGGTAGGTGTTGTTGTAGTAGGCGAAGCGAACTGACGCGAACACCAGATCCGAGACGGCGCGGTCGATGCAAACCCCGAACGGAGGACGGCATACAACGAATATGTCACCGTACGGACGGTAATATATTCCGTCATAGATGCAGTACTCGACTCCCCAGTAAGTCATTCTCCTGTAGCGTGGAGGAAGCTTGTGGACCCTGTAGCCGTAGTAGTGAGGGTCGTGGCCCCAAAAGTGGCACGGACGGTCGTACGGCATAAAGTCACGGTCACGAGGAGGGATCCTGTGGACATTCCTGTCATCCCCTATCCTCATAAAATCGCTGCGGTTCTCCCTCATCACATCGTTGCCTCTTGACATATTCTTGTCATAGGAGGTCAGGCCACCTCTGGTGGCGTTGCCGACCCTCTGGGACTGCTCCCGTCTGGAGTCAGACGCGGAGCTTCTTGCGGAAGTACTTCTGGATGAGGATGATCCTATCTGCCTTGCGACCCTGCCGCCGGAACTTCTTGTCGATGAGGAGGACTCCCTGGCAGATGAGGATGAGCGTGATGAGGATGACGAGCCCCTAACCGATGAAGAGGATCTGTCAGAAGATGAACTCCTTACTGATGTAGATCCCGTAGAGCTTCTTCGGTTGTTGTCCTGTGAGCTTCTGGAAACGCTGGAACCACTCCTGCGGCTGTTGTCCTGAGAGCTCCTTGACACGCTGGAACCGCTACGGCGGTTGTTGTCCTGATAGCTTCCGCTGTCACCGCTGCGGGAAGAAGACCTTGACGCGGATGACGAGCTTCTCACTGAAGAAGATGATCTGTCTGAGGACGAACTCCTTACAGTAGTGCCACCGCTCCTCCTGTTATTGTCCTGCGAACCGCGTGAAACGCTCGTGGAAGATCGGTTGTTGTCCTGAGAACTCCTCGACACGCTGGAACCACTCCTGCGGCTGTTGTCCTGGGAGCTTCTGGACACGGAAGAACCAGAGCTTCTTGTAGAGGATGAACCAGAACTCCTTGTTGCGGACGAGCCGGAACTTCTCGTGGAGGACGAACCCGAACTCCTTGAGGAAGAAGAACTTCTGGACGAAGATCTGGTCTGGGAAGAAGTGGTGGTGCTCCTCGATCCGGAAGAGCGTCTTTCCTGTGAATATGAATCAACCGGTGATGCGATAAGGGCCAATGCCACGGCCGATGCGATCGCGATGTTCAGAATGTTCTTCATTTTGATTCGGTGTTAAGTGGTTTAATTATATAGCCAATACTTACGGGAAAGTGTCCTGAAAGCCTCGACATCCTTTGACCAATAGTCAGCGATGTCCTCGACTTTGAGACGCTTTCCGAAAGTCGTTCTTACATAATCCGTACCACAGACCTTGTCGAACATATTGTTGCGCCCCTTCGAGAGGGCGAAAGGATTCTTTTCCGGATAGAGCTCGTTCACGGCCTGCATCACGTAGAACTGGGTCAGCGTGCAGCAAGCGGCCTCATAATCAGCGTAATGGAACTGGACTCCGTGGATGAGCTTTCCCTGGAGACTGCCGGAGAACGGCTTGAAATGAATCGTCCTGAAAGCCACACCCGGAAGGTTGTAGCTGTCCAGACGAGCCTTCAAAGCGTCAGCGTCAATCCACTCGGCTGCAAACACCTCGAACGGAAGCGTGTAGCCGATTCCGATGCTGAGATACCCCTGGAACTCCCCCGCTATTCCTGAAGACGGATAGTTCACGGCGGACTGAGGATAAGGAATATTCGGGGAAGGGAGCACCCAAGGAAGGTTCGTGTCCTGATAGAGCATATTCCTTGTCCATCCTTCCATCGGAATGACGGAAAGCTTGCATTTCAGCGGTGCCTCGTTGCCTTTCTCGCCACAGTTCAAGCCTTCCTCGTTCAGGAGAAGGGCAAGTTCGCCGACTGTGAGGCCATAGATGTAAGGGATCTTGAACTCGCTGACGAATGAATGGAAGCCCGGCTCCACGAGACAGCCTTCGATCTTGTTGCCGCCCAACGGGTTAGGTCTGTCCAGAACCATCACCTCGATGCCGTTCTCGGCGCAGGCGCGCATAACGAGACCGAGGGTGCTGATGAAAGTATAGGAACGGCTGCCGATGTCCTGGATGTCATAGACAACGATGTCCAGCCCCTCAAGCATCTTCTTGCTCGGCTTGCGGTTTGAGCCATAGATAGAATAGACCGGAATCCCTGTCTTTGGATCCTTGAAATCCTCTACGTGCGAGCCGGCGTAGGCATCGCCGCGGACCCCGTGCTCGGGAGCGAACAAGGTCTTCAGACTGACTCCCGGGGCCTCGTGGAGAATGTCGATAGTGGAGCGGAGATTATGGTCGATGCCGCTCGGATTGGTGACCAGTCCGACATTCTTGCCGACAAGTCCCTCGAAGCCACGGCCTTCAAGCACCTCGATGCCGGTTCTTACTATCGGCTTCTCCGCCGCGGTGACGGACAACGCCAATGCCGCCGCGGAAATGAGGACTGTGAATATTCTTTTGACTGCGTTCATATATTCATTGATTATTTTTTGCCATATTCAGGGTCAATCCTGCGGTCCGCGAAGAAGGTGACCACAACGGTCGCTATGCAGCAGACAATGACCATCCAGAAGAAGCCTCGGTAGCCGAGAAACTCCTGAAGGTAGCCGGCGAACATTCCCGGGATCATCATACTGAGCGCCATAAAGCAGGTGCAGAACGCATAGTGGGAAGTCTTGAACTCGCCTTCGGAGAAGTACATCATATAGAGCATATAGGCGGTGAAGCCGAAGCCGTAGCCGAACTGCTCGATGGCGATGCAGGTGCAGATGGTGGCAAAGCTTGCAGGCTGAACCACAGCGAGATAGACAAACGACAGGCAAGGCAGCGTCATACAGGCCGCCATAATCCAGATGGATCTCTTAAGGCCGATACGGGAGGCAAGCAAGCCTCCGAGGATGCCGCCAAGGAGCAGGAATATCACGCCGAGCGTACCGTAGGCGATGCCCACCTCGGCCGTCTGCATCCCAAGCCCGCCGGCCTCTCTCGCAGCCACAAGGAAAGGGGTGCACATCTTGATGAGGAAGGCCTCAGGGAGACGGTAGCAAAGCATAAATATGATCGCGAGCCAAACACCCGGCTTCTTGAAATAT
Source organism: Lachnospiraceae bacterium (assembly GCA_963604455.1). Classification (GTDB taxonomy): domain Bacteria; phylum Bacteroidota; class Bacteroidia; order Bacteroidales; family UBA932; genus Cryptobacteroides. Next base: position 11,693 of record CAVCRL010000015.1, read on the forward strand.
GTCGTCACGGTGCGGCCGAAACCTGCGAATATCTCGGCGACCTTGTTGCCTGAATCCTCTTGAATATTAGGGACATCGGACTCTGGCTTAGGAATCGCGAACGTGTGATAGAGGGTCAACCCGGTAAGGAGTATGCCGGATCCGCCGATGGTCAGCTGCCAGGCCAGCGGGATGTTGCCGGTTCTGGTCTCCAGCAATCCGGCCACGGCGACGATCACGCCGTTGCCGAAGACATTGGCGAGCCTGTAGAACGTGCTGCGGACTCCGACAAAGGCCGCCTGGCTGCTCTGGCTCTGGGCCAGCATATAGAATCCGTCAGCCGCTATGTCGTGTGTGGCGGAGGCGAAGGCCGCGAATACGAACAGGATCAGCGTGAACGTGAACAGGCTCATCGGCGTGCTGCCGGCGGCGATGGATTCCGCCGACGGATGAGGCATCGTAAGAGCCTGGACCACAAAGGCTATGGACATTATGATCTGCATCGTGATGATCCACCATCTCTTTGTCTTGATGATGTCCACGAACGGGCTCCAGAGGAACTTCAACGTCCACGGGAGATAAAGCAGGGATGTGAACAACGCCATCTGTCCGTTCGGAACGCCCATCTTAGCGAACATCAGGACGGAGACATTGTTGACAAGGAAATATGGGATGCCCTCCACAAAGTAGAGGGTCGGAATCCACATCCAAGGGTTACGTTTAGTGAAATTAGCCATTATGTGTTGATTATGTTATCTTCTTTCCAGTATGCCGCCAGGATAGTAATGCAGCAGGATCTGATCGAACGTGTAGCCTTTGCTGGCCATCACAGCGGCACCTATCTGGCAGAGGCCGACTCCGTGTCCCCAGCCCGCTCCGTCAAGGACCAGTCTGTCGCCGACCCATTTTATGTCAAAGGCGGAGCTCTTGAGATGGGATTCGGACAGCCAACGGCGGATGATCAGTTCCTTGCCGATGACCATTGTCTTCTTGTCGCCGACCACCTTGAGCCTCTTGAGCCTTCCGGACGGGCCTCTCTCGATCGGCACAAGGTCTCTGATTGTGCCGAAATCAATTCCGGAACGTCTGCGGACAAGTTCCGAGACATCAGTCCTTGAATATTCAGTGGTCCATCTGTAGAAGTCCTTCGTCTCCAGATCGTAGTCGTTAAGCACCTGGGAGAGAATCTTTTCATCCTTGGTGTCGCAGAAAACATCGCCTCCCTCCGCGCAGTCCGGAGTGTCCGGAAGCGGCTGGAGGTAATGGTAATCCTTGTCTTCCCAACAGGTGCTGAATATCTCCATACGGCCTCCGCAGCATTTTGAGAAGCGGGCGTCGCAGATCAGGCCTTCCGAGGTGAGTACAAGACCCCAGGTCTGGTCTATGGCCTTGCGGACGGTGTCGCCTACTGCCATCGTGAGACCTTGGTAACGCTGGCAGTGATCATCGGCGCAGACATCGAAGAGGGTGTGGTCATCGTGGTCAAACCACTTGATGTACTCCTCCTCGCCGCCGGTCACTGAATTCACTTCGGTGGCTGCTGGCCCCGATTCGGTGGTCACTGAGCCTGTCGAAGTGGCCGGATTCCGCCGGTGCTCCACCTGCGCCATAACCCAGGAACGGGAAATGACAGCGTGCGCCTTGAGGAACTCCAGCCCCGCCGAAGCCTTCATCTCAGACGAGATGACACTGAGAAGATAGTCCTCGACCCCAACTATATTCACGGCCGTGACCTTGTCCCCGTCCACGATGAACTTGAGAGTCCCCGCGAACTTCTGTGTCACCTTCCTTTCCCAATGGAAATCCACACCGATAGTCACTCCGTAAAGGATGAACGACGGCTCGGCGAACATAGTAGCCTCTGTCTGAGCCTCGAAAACCAGCTCATCGTAAAGGACTCCGTTGTAGGAAATGCGCCCCGCCGAATATTCGACTTTCTGCCGTCCCGCCCCGTCGGAAATAATCTCGAACTCGATCTCCTTGCCGGACATTATCCCGACCTCCAGCCTGCGCTGGGTTCTGGTCAGCCTCCAGATGATGCCTTTCTCCGTCTCCTCGCTGACGGTTATCTCACGGACAACCGACGTAAGAAGCTCTGAGTCAAGCTTGTCGTAGTCCTCACGTTTCGGAGCCACAAACACGCCTCCCAGATCAGCGCACCCTGGACTCATCGCCAGATGATCCGCCCCGGTGGAATAATAGTTGTGCGGACGATGCTTCTCTCTGAATATCACAATGGAGCGATATTCCCCGTTATGCGTCCAGGCGAACAGGTTGATCTTCGGCTCGTCCGAGTCCTCCGGCATCGGAGCGCAATCCATAAGCCGGTAGAAAAGCTTAGCCACTGATTTCGCCGTGCCGCCGCAAAGGACGAAGACTCCGTTGGCATATTCATTAAGATGGAAGAGTTTGGCTTCCTTGACGTTGGTGAGATATTCAAGAGTATTGACATCGCCGGCCGCCAACAATCCGTCCACCCTGTTCTGGAGAGGCATCAGTCCTTGCGGGCAGGCCTGGAAATGCTGATGGTCAGGCGCTGAAGCCCCGCTCACAGGGCCGTTGTAGAACCCGAGATATTCATTGTGCGCGCTGACAAAGTCAAGAAGGTCCTGATAGCGGTGCCAGATGGATTGCCGCGTGTGCTCGAAGCTGGAGATGACGAGATGCGACGGGAAGATCGGGTACGGGTTCAGCGTGACGCGGTATTTCCGCCCCTTGCGCCCCTCGAACTCAATGTGGGTCTGCTGCGCCGGGCGGTTCTCAGGGCAGAGGAAGCAAGGCCTCTCGCTGAGGGACTTAGGGTCCAGGGCCGCCTCGGAAGAGATCTTGCGGCAAGGGTTATGCTGCACGATGATCTCCAGTCCGCCGACATCCAAACGTTTGGTTTCCACCTTCTTGAGGTCACGATAGTTCTCGGCGGCAAGCGGCCAGACCGACAATTGGTCCTTTATGAATTTGTCAATGTTATTGTCCATCAGAGCAAAGCCAGTAAAGTGTCCTTGATTGATTTGAATTCCTGCTCAAAATTCGGAGTGAACAGTCCCCGCGCCAGATTCGACTCGATCTCGGACATATTCCAGTAGCGTCCTTCAGTGACCTCGTCATTGTCAGGCTTCAAAGTGAAGTTGCCGACGGTGGCGAAGACGCTGACCAGTTCCTTCTCGCGCGCCGACTCCCAAATGTAGGATTTCAGGAATATCGGATTGAAGTCCCTGAATCCCAGTTCCTCAGAGGCCTCGCGGTAGAGCGCCTCCTCAAGAGTCTCGCCGTAATCGACGTGACCGCCGACGGCCGTGTCCCAACGCCCCGGAAGAAGATCCTTCTTCATCGAGCGTTTCTGAATATACAGACACCCCTCCCGGTTGATGATGTGAAGATGGATCACCGGATGCATCAGCTTCGAGCCATCGTGCACGGACTGCCTTGTGGCCTGTCCGATGACAAGGCCGTTCTCCTCCACGACCGGAACCATCTCGCCCGTAGGACGTGGACGGTCACCGGGATTGTCGGCCGATGGCAAAGGCATAACCGGAGCCGGGGAAACCGGGTAGATCAAGTCAAACATAACGTCAAGCTATCGCCAAAAGGATCAGCAACTGGGCCACAAGCACCCTCATAAACATCGACAGAGGATAGACGGTGGCGTAGTTCACAGAAGGATAATCCGTTCCGTAAGCCCCCTGGGTGAACGCCAGGACAGCGGGATCTGTGGTGCCACCGGAGATCAGACCGCAGATCTGGTAGAAGTTCAGTTTGCAGACGTATCTTGCGATGAGGCCGATCGTGCAGACAGGGATGAAGGTGATGAGCGCTCCGTAAAGGATCCACCAGTAACCTCCGTTAAGGATCGAGCTTACGAAGTTCTGTCCGGCGCCGAGACCGACGGCCGCCATAAAGAAGGATATTCCCATCTCCCTGACCATCAGGTTGGCACTCTGGGTTGTGTAGGTCGTGATCTTCCACTTAGGTCCGAAGTAGCCAAGCAGGATCGCGATGATGAGCGGGCCTCCGGCGAGACCAAGTTTGATAGGCTGAGGGATGCCAGGGATGGCGATAGGAATGGAACCGAATATCACACCGAGGGCTATTCCGAAGAAGATCGGGATTAGGTTCGGACGGTTCAGCGTCGAGGTCTGGTTGCCGACAAGGTTGGCGACCTCCTCAATTCCGAGCTCCGGACCGACAACCCTCAACACATCACCCATCTGGAGGATGAGGTTAGGCCTTGCGACAAGACCTACACCGGATCTGATGACACGGGTCACACTGACTCCGTAATTAGCTCTGACATTGAGGCTTCTGAGCGTGACACCCGTAAGGTTCGCCTTGGTGACGGTGATCTTCCTGTTGACCATCCTGGTGTCCATCTGCTCCCAGTCCTGAAGATGCATAGGCACCTCCTCGCCGAATGTGATCCTGAGGGAATCCACATTCTTCTGCGAGGTGACGATCAGAAGTTTGTCACCCTTCTGAAGGACGGTGTCCGGTCCCGGCAGAGACATCACTCCGTCACGAAGGATTCTGGAGATCACTATTGAATTGCCAAGATCCTTTGTGGCGTCCTTGATTGTCATTCCGAAGATCGCGGGATTCTCGACCTCGCAGTGCATACGCCTTGCCACATCCTCATTATTATCCTCATTGTCAAGGACTTCCTTCTCCTTGTTGAGATCCACTTTGAATATCGCCTTGAAGAACATCATCAGAGCGATCACAAGCAGCACTCCCAACGGGTAGGCCACAGCGTAGGCGGAAGCCAGCCCTGAGGTCGCGGATGTGATGTCAGAGGCCAGATAGTTCTCCGCGCGCATAGAATCCGCCATTGTCTGTTGGGCGGCACCGAGTCCAGGGGTGTTGGTCACGGCTCCGGACATCACGCCGACCATAGTCTTGAGATCCTCGCCGGTGATGAAATGAATCGCCACGGTGACGGCCACAGCCAACAGGACAAGGGCGACCGCAAGGATATTCAGCTGAAGTCCGCCTTTCTTGAAAGAGTGGAAGAATCCCGGGCCGACCTGAAGGCCTATCGAGAACACGAACAGGATCAGGCCGAAGTCCTTCATAAAGTTCATCACGGTAGCGTCAACCCTGAGGCCGAAATGGCTCAGAAGGATAGCCACGAACAGAATCCACGTGGAACCGATGGAGATGCCTTTGATCTTGAATTTGCCAAGGTACAGTCCGATCGCGATCACGACTGCGAAAACCAGAATCGAATGGGCTATTCCAGCCCCTAAAAACAAATCTCGCATATCTAATTAAAAATCTATCCGCGCGCAAAAGCACGGTTTGTCTTCAATTTTACCTTCTATGAAATATGTCTTTTGTCCGTCAATCTCTTCGACACTTCTGAATATCCTGACAACCTCCCCAGGCTTCGTCTCCTTGATGAAGTTGATGCAGATGCTCTTGACAGGGTTGCCGGCTACCTCCTCATAGTCAATGCAGTCCATAGCCCAGACCACGTAGCGGGCGTTGTTGGTGTGCCCCAGCACATCGATGTCTGAATATGCCGCCTTATGGCAGCCGACTTCCTCCGCAGGGATATTCTTAGGCATCGCGACCTTGCCGCAAGGGGTCTGGATCGCATTGTCAGGGCATTGGGTGGTCGCCGGGACCATATTCAGAACCTCGTCGCTGCGCACCAGCCGCCGGGTCTCGACATTCATCACTATCCACGAAGAGGTGCAAAGCACCAGCGCCTTCGATTTGTCAGCCAAGTCCGTGTCGCCCTGCCTTCGGAGCTCGAAGTCACGCAGGAAGAACAGCCCGTCCTGCCCTTTGTGCCAAGTGTAGAGGGTCGTCTCGTCCGTCCATTTCGGTGGGTTCAGGAAATCAATCCGCATCCTTGAAAGCACCCAGGCCGTGTGATGCCTCTGGAGGTCGTCATAGCCGAAATGAAGCGCCTGGGCCGCCAGATACGCCATTTCCTGGGCGTGATCCATAAACGCGGCCGGCTTCAGGCGGAACGACGCGTCCGTGTCGTAGCACGGGATCGTTATGTCGGTGCTGAACCTATTGTCAGAAACGTTGATCTTTTCCATAGTCCTAATGATTTATAATCCTCAGTTCCTCAGGAGTATAGAGGATCGAGTCAATGAAATCCGGAGCGACGTGGGCGAGGAGTATGAATATTCCGAGAGCCACCAGCGCCAAACCGATGAGGCTTGCCGCCACGATTAGAGCCACTCTCCAGGCACGGTTTCTCGTCTTGTGACTTGTCTCCTCCTCTTTTTCTTTTTCCTCTTCTTTCTCCTTTTCTGCTTCGGTGTCAGATTCATCGGTCGGAGTGTCTGTTTCCTCGTTCACTGAGCCTGTCGAAGTGACCGGTGCAATCGGCTCTCTGACAGGCACCGGATCCGCCACCAGCTCCCGAAGCGCCGCCACACTCTGCGCCACCTCGTCCGGAGTCTCCTCGTGAGTCTTCAAAGACACCGGCTCCAGCCCTACCCCATAAGGATATATGTCCAGATCCTCGTCAGCGATGAAAAAGAACGTGTTCTCCTTTGTCGCCCTCAACCGGCCGAGACCGGGGAATATCACGACCTTCTTTGTCTGCAACGTTGTCCTCAACCCAGCGATAAACTCCCCGAGGATTCTCTTTGAAGTCTCAAGATCCGTTCCGTTGATCTCGGCATAGAAATCCGCCATCATATCATCGTCACCGGATCCGCGCTGCCTGAACGACAGTTTTCGGTAAGGAGGATTGATGGTGTACCCTTTGTCAGAAAAAGTAGAGGGCATCACCTCGGAGACGAAAGTCCCCAAGCCAGGCAACGTAACCTCATCATTGTCAAGGATTAATCCCTTGACCATATCTGAAAACAAGTCTATGTCCATTTTCCTCCTCCGAGAAATTTACACAAAGGTACACAAAAAAAACTACAAAAAAATTTGCACTAATCAATTTTTGTTGTACCTTTGCACTCCCGAAAGGAACAAACAACCGAAAAGGTTGACAAAATTCCTCAATAGCTCAGTTGGTTAGAGCACCTGACTGTTAATCAGGGGGTCGTAGGTTCAAGTCCTACTTGAGGAGCTCCAAGCGGACAAATCATCAGAAATGACGGTTTGTCCGTTTTTCTTTTCCTCATAACTCACTGATTTCAAAGGATATTGAAAGAAGAATTCATTTTTGGAAAGAGGTTCAATATTTCTTTGCGCCCCCATCGGGTTCCGCTTAGATAGCGTCACTTCCAACCGTGGCGACCCCCCATCCAAACTTCCGTCAATGTTTGTCCGGCGAAAAAGGGTTTTCCACGGACTGGTGGAATCACACATTTTATCCGGCCAAACAGCAATTCCGCCGGACTAACCAGACGGGAATCTCTCAAAAGGAGCCAAATGGCGGGAATAGTTTTGTTGTTTTCAAAAAGTTTGGTAACTTTGAATCGTAGTTATGTCCAAAGCCTTCGGGCGGACAATGACCGGTCCCATAGCTCAGTTGGTTAGAGCATCTGACTCATAATCAGGGGGTCGTAGGATCATGCCCTACTGGGACCACAAAGAGGACGGCTAATAGTATAGTCTTCCTCTTTTTGTTTGCCCTTCCGCCGGAAGGCTTTCTTCAAATATTCGCACAATGAAAAAATTGCTTGCGCCGCTCGGATTGATCTCCTTAGGGCTTGGGATTGTCGGGATTTTTGTGCCGGTCCTTCCCACGACACCGTTTCTATTGCTGGCTTCGTGGCTGTTTCTGAAAAGTTCTAAAAGACTATACGACTGGCTGATGAATCATCCTCGCCTCGGGCCATACATCAAGGATTTTATGATTGACAAGGCTATCCCCCTGAAAGTGAAGATCATTGCCATCTCCACGCTTTGGGCCAGTCTTGTCTGCTGCGCCATTTTCGTAGCCAAACACCTTGCACTCAGAATCATATTCATTCTCATCGCAGTCGGAGTGACCATTCATATCCTTTCCTTCAAGACAAAAAGATAGCCCCATCTCTAGAACAGAAGCATCTTGGGCTTAGAAATATCCGGCGGCCGGGGACAGGCCACATAAGCTACAAACAGAGCCCTTCGGCTTTTCACGACTTATGCACAAAATCGACCTCGATTGATCCGATTATCGGCAGAAAAACAGTAACTTTGAGCCGATAGAAAATAAAGTACGACAACTAATATAGATAATTCATAAAAGAGGCAATATGAAACTATTGGGAATATTAAAAAAACTACTGTTCAATGGGTCACCTGAAACTTCAGAAAAGAATGGAACCCTTGATAAGTCTCCCGAATTAAGTACAAATAAAACATCACCATCTGAAGTTGACGTTCATATTAATTCCTCTTTATTGCATAATGAAGAGGTTAGAGAAATAAGCCAAAGTGCCTGCTTGCAAAACATAACACCGGAAGAATCAAACAGTAAATCTGAAATGATAGAACTTTATGGGCAGGTTCGTACGATGGCTGACATTCTTATTGGTTTAGATGAGAAATACCATTTTAAAGACAGTCGGGAAGCTGTTGCCGCCGTAGAGCATTTTATAAGATCGCAACAACCGTGTCATTTTGCCATTTCCGGCAAAGCATTCCTTTTTATTGCAGACGCATTGTATTTACCTACCGCATTCGTTAATGGAATATTAAATAGAGACGCATTTATGAAAAACTTTGAGGCTTCTCCATTTGAGGGAAAATGGAAGAATGCGATGTATCGATACTATTACGCTAAAATATGGAAGCTAATCTGTTATTTCAATGAGTTTAGAAGATATACCTCTCCAGAACAGATTTACAAGGACTTATCTAATACAATAACGCCTGAATATTATACTATGAAGCGTAATCGCGTGGGATACCCAGAACATTTTTTTAGGCGTGCCATAGTAGGAGCTTGGGACAAAATCGCTCCCAACAATTCCATAGATCCACAATTGCTTGATGAGTATATGTTCAAAAACTATGAGGCTTCCGTAAGAGCTGTCGGGCTGGAAGAAACAATACAAAAATATTTTGCCCAAGATCCTTGCTTTACAGAGGTTTATTTACCCAAGGAAGTCGGATCCGCTCCTATGTACTATGAAAGATGCGTTGGAAACAAACGAATGTTCATAAAATCTTGTGGTGATGGGATAGGTCATAGTAATGATCCTGAAGACTGGGAATTTAAATGTGCATATAATCTGCTGTTGGAAGATTCCGAATACGAAATCTTAGGAATCTACGTGGGGAGGAGTGATGAGGATCTTGAAATAGTGTTTGTGCCCAAAAACGAAATCTCATTACCTGTCTATATCTATAATAGCGATTCTTATTGTAGGGGGAAAATACTGTTTGAAGACGATGAGCATAAGAAGAATTTCATATCAAAGGCGTACAAGGAAAGATTTGTCATAGAAAATGACCAAAGAGAGCGACTGATAAAATTCTCTCGATTATGAAGATATTTGATAAAAGCATACTATTAAAAAGGACAAGTTGCAACTTGGCGGATTTACCAGGACATCAAATAGCCCCATCTGTAAACTTATTTATAAAAGTAACAAAAGGATGTAATGCACATTGCCCTTTTTGCAGTAATGCAGGTTGCCCTACTCCTAACTCTTCATTTGACGTTGAAAAACTGATTCGCATAATATTTGAATTGAAAAGTAACGATATAATCATTAATCGAGTAAATATTACAGGCGGTGAACCTTCTGTGGTGTCACCATTGGTCATTCGCATCCTTGATGCAATAGAAAAAGAACGATTTGATGATGTACATCTACATTTGAATACGAATGGGGTCACAGCGCAGGCTCGGAATTTAATGCAGCATCCACGCTGGGACAGTATCTCCATATCTCTACATCATTACGATACTAAACGCCTGGCTGAGATATATGGTTGCGCAATTCCAACAGAACCCATTGAGTTTAAGGGAATAGACAAACAGAAAGTCAACTTCAGTTGTAACCTTATAAAAGGATATATAGATAATCATGATGAAGTTAGGAATATGCTCGATTTTACTTTAGACACAGGGATTCCACGCATAGGTTTTGTCGCATTGATGAAAGTGAATGATTTTTGTTGTAAGCACTTCATTGATATAGAAGATATCTCTTTTGCAGAAATCCCGCATATATATTTTATCAGGTCTAAGAACAGGGGTCGTGATTGTAAATGCAGCAATTACCTTTACAACCGGAACTTGAAGGTTTTGGAGATTTATATGCGTAATTACGCCAATCCGCTATATTGCGAGTCCTCTCTTGTTTTTGATGGCGAATATCTTCGTCAAGGTTTTCACAAAAACAACATAATATATTGACAATATGGATGATTTGGAAAAAATCCTTGAAGATAGGAAAAACGATCCTCGTTGGAACACATCGTATCCTCTATCTCCAGATGATTGGAAACAATATCGTGTTACAGGCCCTTTGTCATTTGAGGGAGAAAAGGAATTGTCTTTTTATATTCATATCCCATTTTGTGAGCGCCTGTGCTCCTTCTGTGAATATACAAGAATGCTCTGTCCGAGCAAAAGCTTACAAGAAAGTTACGTGGCAGCGATAGAGCACGACGTTATGTCCTTTATAGAGCGATATCCGGCTTTAAGACTATGCGGCTTGGATGTAGGGGGCGGAACTCCAACCGTTTTGTGTGATGATGCCTTCGATAGATTAATGGACTTGTGTCGCCGCACAATGAGTATGTCGGATATATCTGAAGATTTCACGCCAAGTATAGAGGCCACATTTGACACCTTGACTGAACAAAAGATAAAAGCGTTAGTGGCTTCTGGCTTCAAACGCGTATCACTTGGTGTACAATCCACTTCCGAAAATGTACTTGCGTGTAATCATCGTAAAGGCCAGGGAACCGAGGAGATGAAAAAAACAATTTCTATGCTATATGAAAATGGGGTTGACATAGTTAATTTGGATATGATGTATGGCTTAAATTGTCAAACTGTCGATAGCCTTCATCAAGATGTGCAAATCTTGGAATATTTGCGACCAGAGCAGGTAACGCTCTATGAGCTACGCACTAATATGATTAAAGAAAACGGCCATATGTCGAAGGAAGAGCTGTTTCAATCATATTCATTTCTGTATCATAGCCTGCTTGATTTAGGTTATAAGGCACGTTTTGGTCAAAATACTTTTTCGAAGAAATCAAACGACATAGGGGTGAGTTCTTATTTGAGAAACCGGATGATGAATGCCGGATCTTATAAAGGTTTTGGCATTTCCGCACAAAGTATGAGTCGCAGTGGTGTGTCCTACAATATAGGTAAGCTAAGAAAATCAGTTAAAGACTTATTGCTTATGAAATCTTTTGAAGAAGAATACGTTTACCAACTCCCACGTAAAGAACTTGCATCTAAATATATTGCCATTGGAGGGTATAATGGATCTTTCTCTTTAGAAACACTTAGTGGATTATTGGGATGCGATGCTAAAACTTATTATTCAGGCCAACTGGACTTTTGTCTTTCACATAAATATATAGAAATCACGGATGATAGGGTTGTTATCACACCATTAGGATTCAAGTATTATGGGGCTCTGTTTTCCTTGTTTTATGCTTTATTATAGAGAACGATATATCTGCTGAATAACTTTCACATTATAATACTGATGTTTAAACAATTGCGCTCCGATTACATTTTTATGCAATAATTTGTATGTCAAGGCCTTAATTTCATCACGAGAATATAATAGCCTCACAGGCAAGGTATGGCGGACGAACTTCGGAATCACCTTCCCAGTAGTTCCCTTACTATTGCAACTCTATAATAGCCCTATAACACATAGATGTGCAAACATATTCACACCTGGAAGAGCAATTCGCTGGCTATCAGATTGATGCTGTTCCAGGTGTGCGTGGTTTCTCGTACCTTGAAGTCCGGAATGCCATAGAACGCTCTGTACCGAAGCCTTCGACTCTTAGGTGTGTAAACCTGCTCGCACCTGAAATACCAATCCATTGATTATCAAACAACTGTTGTTTTAGGTGCGCTTGGTTTCTTGCACCTGGAAGTTTGGAACGCCAGTAGAACGTTCTGTACCTAAGCCTTCGACTCTCAGGTGTGTAAACCTGCTCGCACCTGAAATACCAATCCATTAATTATCAAAGAGTTGTTGCTTTAGGCGCGCATAGTTTCTCGCACCTGGAAGAGCGGTCACCTATTGTTTTCTATGATAGGAAATGTACGGCGGAAGGCCTTTCTGTGTACAAAAACATCATTGGTACAGAGAGCACGCTTCTGGTGTACCAAAACGACTAGAAGATGCCGTTGGTACAGGGAACACACTTCTGGTGTACCAAAATGACTAAAAGATGCCGTTGGTACAGGAAACGTACTTCTGGTGTACCGACAGGGCCAAGACACCAAGTTCGATATCGTTACCTTTTAATAAATCAAGCGTATGTTAGTCAACTGGTATACAATCCTGAAATACTTGGAAAAGTAAGGGCAAAAGTTAGATGAATAATTTTGGGTGGATAGCCCAAAAGAAAATCATCGCAAATTTCCAAGAATGAATAACTTGCGATGATTTCTCAGCGGAGAGGGAGGGATTCGAACCCCCGGAGCCTCGCAGCTCAACAGTTTTCAAGACTGCCGTAATCGACCACTCTACCACCTCTCCAGACTTATTCCCTCGATTGAGGGAATGCAAAGGTATATATTTTTTTTTGTTCTGCAAAATATGCTGGAACAATTTTGCAAAAAACTCAATTATGATATTGTTCCGGGCATATTCAGTCATCGCAGACATACCGCCCGGCACTTGACGGGCTCAATGTGCCGCGGGACTCAGCGACCGGCAGAATCATTTTTTCTCAGCCGGTTTCTCCTCCGCACGGGTGAAGAAACGGTTTTGGAAAAGAATCAGATAGAACGCGCCTACCGTGACGCAGCTGTCAGCGAAGTTAAAGACAGGGGCGAAGAACAGAAGGCGGTCTCCTCCCACGAACGGGACCCAGGACGGCCAGACGGTGTCGATGAGCGGGAAGTAGAACATATCCACCACGCGGCCGAACATCAGCGGGGCATAGTCGAAGATCACGCCGTAGAAAAGGCTGTCGATGATGTTGCCGAAAGCGCCGGCGGTGATCAACGTCAGGCCGACAAGGACTCCAGTCGGAACCACGGGCTTGCCATCCGGCAGAAGCGCCAGCTTCCCTTCAGAATCCACTGACTTACGCACAAGCGAGGCTATCCACCAGCAGAGAGCTCCGGAAAGCGCGATCCTGAAGAATGACAGCAGGAACTTGCCGACGGCGCCGCCGAACTTCATACCGAAAGCCATTCCCTCGTTCTCGATGAAGAAAATCTGGAACCAGTTCCCGATCACGCTGAAATGCTCACCTATCTGCATATTCGTCTTGACCAGGATCTTGACGACCTGGTCAATGACGACAAGTATGACTCCCAGAATCAGGAGTTTCTTACCTTTGGAAACCTTCACTAGTTCTGTCCTTTTTTAGCAAGTTTCTCCTTGGCCTCGACCGTAAGCGTGGCGTGAGGGACAAGACGAAGCCTCTCCTTTGGAATAAGTTTTCCGGTCTCCCGGCATATTCCATAGGTCTTGTTCTCGATGCGCACGAGGGCGGCCTCAAGGTTCTGGATGAACTTGTACTGCCTCTGCGCGAGCTGGCTGGCCTCCTCCTTGGAAAGCTGGTAGGCGCCATCGTCCTCGACCGTCTTGAACGACGGCGTGGTGTCCTCGATGTCGTTGCTGCCGTTGTGCATAATCACCCTTCGCAGGGTGTTATACTCTTTCCTGGCCTTGTCAAGCATATCATTGATGATAGTTCGGAACTCCTCAAGTTCCTCATCACTGTAACGCACCTTCGTCGTTTCGGCTGGAGACACGTTGTCTTTGATTAACTCTGACATAGTGTAAATTGTATTTAGGTCTAAAAACTAACGCGACAGCACCATCTTGACCGAACCCTCGTCCCACTCGACATCAGCCGCTCCTTCCGGAGCATCCTTGCCAAGCGTCACAGAAAGGGCAAGAGTCTGGGCCGCGACGTAATCCTTGTAGCCTTCAAGAGCGGCGGCGATGTCGTCATAGGCGGCACCTTCC